>CALKMO010000104.1 GCA_937991785.1 uncultured bacterium
CGTTCACCATCACAAGTGCAGCTTGTACCCAAACCGCTCCAGCACTCTGTTCGCCTCACCTATGCGGAAATCTCCCTATCGTCCGAAGGCAACCGCGGCGCATTACCCCGGAGGCCATTTCATCCGCCGTCCGCCGAGCAGGTGCACATGCAAATGTTGAACGGCCTGACCGGCATCCTCGCCGCTGTTTATCACAAGCCTATAGCCGCTTTCGCTTATCTTTTCCTGTCGCGCAACCTTTTGCGCGACGAGGATCAATTTACCTGCGAGCATCTGGTCGTCCGCCGTAATATCGTTCAAACCGGCCACGTGCTTTTTCGGTATCACTAGTATGTGGACGGGAGCCTGCGGGTTTATGTCCCGAAACACGATCACATCCTTGTCTTCGTATACGACCATGGATTCGATCTCGCGTTTACCGATTTTGCAAAATATGCAGCCATCCATCCAACCCCCTCCTTTCGCGCCTTGCCTTGCGCTCGCGCAACCGCCTGCCTCGGCGATCTTCATCGCCTTTCCTTGACCCACCCGGCCCAGTGAAGCTTGTCGCGTATGACTTCGTAGCGCCCTTTCCGCCCCAGCTTCACCAGGAGGAATTCCCTCTCGGACTTCGAGACATCGAGCGTGTCGCCGTCCCTCAGAGGGATGAACACCTGGCCGTCAATGGCGCATTCCATCCTCCCGCCCCGCGAGACCGGCGATATGCGAACGCGCTCGTCGCCGGCCACCACTATAGCCCTGTTCGCCAAGGTGTGCGCGCATATCGGACAAAGTATGAAAGCATCCACCCGCTCGCTCAGGATAGGTCCCCCGGCCGAGAGACAATAAGCCGTTGATCCGGTGGCGGTGGAAATGGCCAGGCCGTCGCCGGCGTAGTTGGTAACGTTTTCCCCGTTTATGCGCAGGTCGAGCGCTATGAGTTTCGAGTGGGATCCGCGCGTCACTACCACGTCGTTCAGGGCGTGGAAGACCCTTATGCGGCAGCCGCGGCGGACTTCGCACCTAAGCATCATTCGCCGCGACACCTCCGCCGATCCTTCGAGCGCGACCGCCAGAGCATGCTCGGCCTCCGCAGGGGAAGCCTCTGCTAGAAATCCGGTATGCCCGACGTTGATCCCCAGCGTGGGGATCGCTGTTCCCTCCAACCTGCGGGCCACCGAAAGGATGGTGCCGTCCCCGCCTATCGCGACAAGCAGATCGCACGAAAGCGATTTAAGGCTCCTCGTGCGGTCGCGATCCACTCCCAACACCTTGGCCCGCTGCCGCAAAAACGGAAGAATGGCGCGCAGCGTATTTCCCGAGTCGCGCTTGTCTGGATTGAGCACGATATAGACCGACCGCCGCATGGATGCCGGCTTAGATTTGCCTTCTTCGCGTTCCGACATCGCACCTCCGCACGTATACACTGTTCTCGGCCGCCGCGGCCGTCAATGTGCCGGGATGCTTCGAGGATATCTGGCGACGGAATCGCCTGAGCGTCCGTATCGGGCTGCCGGCTCCGAAAAAGATCCGGCCGCTTTAAGATCGCTTCCGGAAGCAACCCCTTCCGCTAACGCACAGCGCGAACAGGAACGCAGCCTGCCGCGAAACTGCTTTCCCGCGCGGCACGGGCTGAAGCTTCGGCCGAAGCGCAGGCATGGATATGGTCGCGCCCGTCCGGATCCTTCATGGCCGCGAAAGCCAACGGCGAGCGCTAGCCGGCAGGCGTTTCCCGGAGCAATATCCGCCTCACGGTTCCGGCGATACCTGCGGCATCCAGACCGCATCTGGCGAGCTGCCACGCGCGCGGGCCGTGCTCGACATATTCATCTCCAACTCCAAGGATGAAGAGCTTCCCGGCATCCATCCCCCGCATCGCCGCTTCCGCGGCGGCCATCGATCCGAACCCGTTTATCCTCTGATGTTCCTCGACCGTGATCACCTTTTCGTGCGCCGCGAGAAGTTCGCCGAGCAAGGCCGCATCGAGCGGCTTGGCGAACTTGGCGTCGGCAACGGTAATCTCGATACCCTCTTCGGCAAGATCCTCCGCCGCCGACATCGCCTCGACCACCGATGCTCCGTAAGCGAGCACGGCTACGTCCCGCCCGCGCCGCAGGACTTCTCCCCTTCCCAGCTCCAGCGGATTGCCGCCGTTCCCGCTCCCTACGCGTTCCGGCGCCCTGTCGCGCGGGTATCGTATGGCGACAGGCCTGTTGAGCGAGAGGGCCAGACGCAGCATTTCCGGGGCCTCCACGGCATCCTTAGGCGCCATGCACACGAAGTGAGGCAAAGAAGTCGTGTAGGCTAGGTCTAGAAGCCCATGGTGAGTCGCGCCGTCCGTTCCCACCAGCCCGGCCCTGTCCATCAGAAATACCGCGGGGAGACCGCCCTGGAGGCTGATGTCGTGCATGAGGTTGTCCGCGGCGCGCTGCATGAACGTGGAATATATGCATACCACGGGCTTCAAACCGGCTTTCGCGAGCCCGGCGGCGAAGGTCACGGCGTGCGGTTCGCATATACCGACATCGTAGTAGCGATCCGGAAATTCCTCGGCGAACATCGCCAAACCGGTCCCAGTAGGCATGGCCGCGGTTATGGCAACGATCTTCCTGTCCGCCCGCGCACATTCGATCAAGGCGTCCATCATGACTTCCGTGTACGGCCGCGCCCTGTTCTCCCCGGCGTCCACAGAGTCGGCCTTTGCCTCGGCCGATCCGCCGTTTATCCTCGCGTGCGAAGGCGGCTCGATCGCGGCGGTTTTGCCGCCGGCTCCGTAGGCCGGCTTGAGATTTCTGATGGCGGCCGCATGCTCAATGCTTACCTCCAACCTTCTCGTCTCGGGACCAGGCAGAACGAACGGCGACGGACTGTGGTATTTGACGGGATCCCCCGCCGTAATCGCGAACCCGCGGCCCTTTTGCGTCATCACGTGTAGCAGGACGGGACCTTTCAAGGACGAAACGTCGCGAAGGGCGCGGAACAGCATGTCGAAGTCGTGTCCGTCCACAGGACCGTAATACCGAAAGCCGAACTCTTCGAACAGCGCGCCGGCCGTCAGAGCACCTACTGCGCGATCGACGACTTCGCGTTTTATGTTTTCGAGGTCTCGGCCGACAAGCGGCAGCCTCTGCAACAATCTTGTCGTTCGGTCCATCATTTCGTTATAGACCGACCACGAACGCACGCGCGACAGGTAACGCGACAGCGCCCCGGTCGTTCTGCTTATCGAATGCTCGTTGTCGTTGAGCACCACCAGAAGATCCGCCCCGACGGCGCCGGCATGGTTCAGCGCCTCGAGCGACATGCCGCACGTCATCGCCCCGTCGCCGACTACCGCCACTACCTTGCGGGCGGCTCCCGCCGTCTTGTAACCGACCGCCAACCCGAGCGCCGAGGATATCGCCGTTCCGGCGTGGCCGGTCAGGAAGACATCGTATTCGCTTTCTTTCGGGTCCGGGTAGCCGCATATTCCGCCTTGTTTGCGGAGCGTGTGAAACCTCGCGTACCGTCCGGTGAGCAGTTTGTGAACATACGCCTGGTGGCCTACGTCGAAAATGAGACGATCCTTTTTGAAGTCGAAGAAACGGTGGAGCGCTATTGTCAGCTCGACAACTCCAAGATTGCTGGAAAGGTGGCCGCCGTTGCGCGAAACCACGTCCAGCAGGCAATCGCGTATCTCGGCGGCCAATGCCCGGAGCTGAGGCACGGTAAGCTCCCGCAGTTTTTCCGGGCCGGAAATCGTCGGAAGGAACGGTCGGACCGCCGCGCCCTCCGCCGCGCAGCCCTTTTTCTCCGCCTTGGCGTGTCCGCGGAACGCCCATTCCGCCTGTATGCCTGCCATGCCGTCGGCGCCAAGGTTGCCAGCCGCTTCGTTCATATCAACTAGTCCTCTCCACCAGGTGGTCGGTCAACATGCGGAGCGCGGCTGCCCTTTCCCCGAACTCTTCCAGCTCCGCCTTCGCCGCACGACATCGCGCGGCCGCCGCCTCCCGCGCCCCCTCCAAGCCCGCGGCCCTAACATAGGTCGCCTTGTTCTGCTCCTTGTCCTTTCCGGGGGTCTTGCCCAGAGTCTCAGCCGGACTGGTCTGGTCTAGTATGTCGTCGGCGATCTGGAATGCCAACCCGGCTTGCTCGCCGAACCGCCTCAGAGCAGCCCTCTGCCTCTCAGTCGCCCCGCAGGCTATCGCCCCCGCTTCGACGGACGCCGCTATCAGCGCGGCCGTCTTCTTCGAATGAATCTTCAACACATCCCCTACCGATACGGACGCCATCTCCTCCGCCTCAATGTCGAGCTGTTGGCCGCCGACCATCCCGGCCCAACCGGCCGCGCGCGCCACGCATGACACGACATCCGCCGCCAGATCCTTGCGGGGCATGGATGCAAGCGTCTCGAAGGCCAGCGTCAAAAGCGCGTCGCCGGCCAGGATCGCGGTGGCCTCGCCGAACCTGACGTGGCATGAAGGCATCCCGCGACGCATGGCGTCATCGTCCATGGCCGGCAAATCGTCATGGATCAGGCTGTACGTGTGGATCATCTCGATCGCGCAGGCCACCTCCGCCACTTCCCCCCATCCGCCGCCTACAGCCTCGGCAGCCGCCAAGGCCAACGCCGGCCGCAGCCGCTTGCCGCCGGCAAGCGTAAGGTATCTCATCGCCTCCGCCAAGGTATGAGGAACGGCGTCCCCGCCTGGCAGAATCTCCATCAGGCGCTTGTCGGTCAGTTCCGCAGCCATGGCGAGGTACTCTTTGACACCCGCATCTGCCCGCAAATACTTACTGGCGCCTGTAGTCCCCATATGATAGCGATCTCCATCGCCTCAGAAAAAACAAACAGATATCTGATCATCCCCTGCCGTATCGAAATGTCAAGGGATCGAATCCCTGAATCATCCCCAGTTTCGACTAAAGGCAAAGGCTTCTTCATCCGAAGAATTCTTTTGGGAAAACAAAACAAGGAGGATTACGGATGAAGAAGCTGGATCGCTGGCATGTTCATGTCTTGGCCTTCGCCTCCAATCTCTTTGTAGTATTT
>CALKMO010000105.1 GCA_937991785.1 uncultured bacterium
AAGACCGGCTATCTTCGCGGCTATGATGAATGTGACGGCCACCGCCCCCATCGCCCCTATGCGGCTGTCCTTCATGATCTCCAGCGCGCGCTCCCTGCTGCGCGGGCCGAACAGGCCGTCGGCCGAGTCCGCGAGGCCATCCAAGTGAAGTGCCCCGGATGCGGCCGCGAGCGCGACGGCCGCCGCTACGGCCGCGGCCGCCGGCGGCAGGACGGTGGCGGCGGCCCACGCCGCGGCTGCGCACGTCCCTCCGACTAACGCTCCGACGAACGGGAACGCCGGAACGCTTCGCGCAAGGTCTTCCTCCCCTCCGCGCCACCCTGCCGGCACAGGTATTATCGTAAGGAACGAAAGTGCGGCGAAAAACGGTTTCATCCGAGGGCTCCGGATACGGACGCCTCTTCGAAAGTGCTTACGTCCGTAAGCAGCCTCGCGGCCGCCTCGACCAGCGGCATGGCCAGCGCCGCTCCGGTCCCTTCGCCCAGGCGCATCTCCAGGTCCAGTAGCGGTTTTTTCCCCAAACGCTCCAGCACCGCCACATGCCCGCGCTCGGCGCTCCTGTGCGACGCTATCATGTAGTCGGCGGATGATGGCGCCAGCAGAGATGCTATAAGCGCGCCGGCGGAGGATATGAATCCGTCAACTATCACTGGTCTGCAGAGGGCCGCAGCGCCGAGTATCAGGCCGGCGATGCCGCCGATCTCGAACCCGCCGACTTTGGCCAGGACGTCCATGCCGTCGCGCGGATCCGGCCTGTTCAGCTCGAGAGCCTTCCTGACGACTTCGACCTTGCGCGCAAGCATGGAATCGTCCGCGCCGGTCCCGCGGCCGGTGACGGACGCCGGATCCGCCCCTAGGACTGCCGCCGCTATGGCCGAACTGGGGGTGGTATTGCCGATCCCCATGTCTCCCGTAGCGAAAACGTCGGTGCCCGGCGCCAGGTCGAAAGCCACGCCTATACCGGCCTCGACGGCGGCGATCGCCTGCCGCCTCGACATGGCCGGTCCTTTCGCGATGTTGCCTGTGCCGGGCGCGATCTTTCTGGATACTATCCTTCCTGCCGCGGCCAGTTCGTCCAGCGGCGCTGCGACCCCCATGTCCACCACCACGACGCGCGCCCCGGCCACGCGTGCCATAGCGTTGATCCCCGCCCCGCCCGCTACGAAGTTGCGGACCATTTGCGGAGTGACCTCCGGCGGATATTTGCTTACGCCTTCGGCGGTCACGCCGTGATCGCCGGCCATCGTTACCACGACCCTGCCATCGGTTGGAGGCTTCAGGCTCCGGGTCATGCCCGCGAGCTCCTCGGCAAGATCCATCAGCCTGCCCATCGCCCAATAAGGCATCGTCAGCTTTTCAAGCCGCGCCCGGGCCTTGGACTTGAATTCGGTGCCCGCCGGTTCAATCGAGGCTATCGTTTTTTCCAGGAGGCTCATGTCTTAGTTATCCCAATAAAGCAAGCGGCCCCAGCAGCGCACCCGCGCGCCTGGCTTAGCTCTCCCGCATCGCCCCCCGTATTCTACGGGAAGCGTCCAGACCCGCCTTCCTCTTCCGTTGCTCGTGCGCCGCCTTATCAAGCTCCCGCGCCGGCCGCGGCATTTCCGCAACTGTCTGGGGGGCGGCCCTTCACGAACAGAGGTATCCCGCAGACCATGAATGCCACGATGTCGGCCGCGGCGGCCACGACCTGGTTGCACCTGCCGGCAAGGTCTCGGAACCGCCTGGCCGCGGCGTTGGCAGGTATTATGCCGAGCCCCACCTCGTTTGTCACGATGATGGAAGTTCCGCCGTAGGCGGCGATCGCGCCGAGCAGCTTCCGGCAATGATCGGCCATGTCGCTTTCGGTCATCTCGCGCCCCGACTTTTCGGCCTCATACATCAGGTTGTTTACCCACAGCGTTAAGCAATCCACCAGGATCAAGCCGCGGTCGGACCTTTTTCGGAAGATTTCCGGCAACCGCACGGTCTCCTCGACGGTTTCCCATCCGCCCTTTTCCCTCTCCGCCTTGTGCCTGGCGATCCTAGCGAGCATTTCGGCGTCGCCGGCGATGGCCGGGCATGTGGCTACGAAGAGCCGCGGTCCAGGAAAGGATTTCGCCAGCCTTAGCGCGTACGAGCTCTTTCCGCTCCTACCCCCGCCGCTCACTAGGATCACGCATCCCATCTGCCGTCCCTCTTGATGTTCGCTATCCGCCAGGTTCAGGCTACTCCCGCATTTTCTTCTCTCGCGCCTCGCCAGTCCTTCGCCTTTGTCCCGTCGCTCCAGCCTCCCTTCTTGTTCCCGCCGCTCAGACCATCGCCTTATTCCTGCCGCCCATGTCCTTTGTCCCTCAGGCATTCGCTTCCAATATCGAACATCAAGCGCGTCGTCCATGGTCCGATCCGGGACGCGCCATCTCGCCGCGGCTTCCGCCTGGAGCGCTGCGGACTACCGCAGCTTACGCCGTACAAGGTGACAGACGTCGTTCAATCCGGCAAGGACCGGCTTGCCGTCGCGGAATTCGACGGTTGTCAGTGAGGCCGGCTTTATGCTTAGCAGGATATGACATCGCAACGGCAACCCGAGCAGCCTGCATACGATCGCTTTGATGACGCCGCCGTGAGCCACCGCGGCGATCCGTCCGCACCCTTCAGCCGCGATCCGCTCGGCCGCCGCCCCAACGCGCGCCTCGAAGTCCCGCAGCGCCTCGCCCCCGGGGAACCGGAAGTTCTCGGCGAACGCGGCCCACTTCTCGACCCCGCCAGGATCCTCCGCGAGGATTTCCTCGAACGTCTTGCCCTCCCACTTGCCGAAGTCCACCTCCCGCAGGTCGGGGTCAACAGCTATGGATACGCCCAGCGGTCCGGCCGCTATCTCCGCGGTCTCCCTAGCCCTGCGAAGCGGACTGCAGAAGCACTTCGCTATGCCCAGTTCGCCGAATCGTTTTCCCAGCGCCGAGGCTTCCTCCCTCCCCTCCGGCGCAAGCGGAGCGTCGGTGCTCCCGACGTATCTCCCGGCGTATGCCGGTCCCGTCGTACCGTGGCGCGCCAAGTAAAGAAGGTTCGGCATCGCGGCTCCTTTCTACCTACGGCTGCTCCGGTTCTGGCACGCGGGTTTTGTCTGTCGGACCGCGGCCGCCGGCGGCCGGGGACGGTTCCGGACGCCGGAGAATCCGGGCAACAACGGTTGAGCCAGACTCCTCCAGTTAGGCGGTTCTGGACGCCGGCGATGGCCGGATTTATAGACATCCGGGAAACGTCTTTTTCCAAACGCCGCTTGATCGCATCCATGGCATCCACCGGGCGGGATCGGCGCCGGCCGCGCATCTGCGATGCGGGCAACGGACGCAACGCCGCCCCCGTTCCTCGGATCTCCTTTTCTCCAGAAAGATATGCGAAACCAAGGTTATTTCAAAGTCCTGCTCCCATGGATCCGGCTCCGATTTCCCCCTTCTCGATATCGCGGGGTACGGCAGCGGCGCGGCGGCCGAATAGGAACGGAACAGGTTGTAAAGATTGGGTTCCGAAGTAGCTCGGGTGTCGGACATTTGCGGCTTGCGCGCTGGGGCGGCTTTCTCTATCAGTTAAGCGGCGGGCGCGACGGATCGAAGCAGACGGATCAAGGAGGCGGCGCGAAGCCACCTTTCGCCCCCACCGCAGCCGGGCGGCGGCTTCAGCGAAAGGTCCGAGGCGCGGACGCCTGAATCAGGGGAATGTGGTTCGGCCGGGCTTCGTAGGGCGCGATGTGCGCTGGCGGCCTGCTGTCCTGCCGGTAACCGGCGCCGGGTAAGGAGTGCGATTCATGCCGCGGGAGATTCCATCGCGTCGGAACCAGCCGGTCCGAATATTCGCCGACGAGTCCATAGAGATTGAAGAACGCGCCGTAGAGGCGCTAAGGCAGATCGCGGATCTAGAACATATCGTCGCGCCGGTGGTTGGCCTGCCGGATCTCAATATAAAGGTCAGGCGCGGCTATATAGCGCCGTCCGGCTACGCCGTAATATCTCAAAAATTCTGCCCCGGCCTTATGGATTCGCGCGTTAACTGCGGGATGCTGCTTGCGGCGGCCGGTATCGAGGCGCGGGGGCTTTCCGGGGGTACGCTCGACGCCGTTTTCGAGTTCTCGCGCCGCCAGATACGGGCATCGGCGTCCGACGCCGCGACGCGGAGCATGGCGCTGCCGGCCGGGAGAGATCTGCTGGCGGCGCAGCCCATGAGGATCGCCGCCGCTTTCAATCTATCGGAGACGGAAATCGGCCGCATAGAGGGGCTTGTACGGGATGCGGACGGGCTCCTTCCGCTCTGTGCCGATATCGCACGCGGATTGCCGGAGGACATCCGCGAGGCGGCCGACAGAGGGCTTGGCGTGCTCGGGAAGGGAAATCATTTCGCTGAGCTGCACGAGGTGGAAGAGATCCTGGACGGCGAGTCTTGCGCTTTTCTCGGGCTCAAGCGCGGCATGACCGCCATCGCAATGCATTCGGACTCGGTGGACGTCGGCGAGACGGCGCGCGACATCCTGCTGCCTGCAAGGAAGCGGCGAAGATCTCCCGGAGCGATGTCCCGACTGTTTGCTCGGTTGCGCGGTTCGAATCCGCCGCCGGCTCCGCCCGATGTCGCACCCGTGGACGATAGGAACGAGGGGGAGCGCGCCGCCGTCCTTGTAGCCGCGGCGCATAGGTTCGGAACCGTCAACCGGCTGGCGATCTATTCCGCGATCCGCGCGGCGCTCAGCGCCGCGGTAGGCGGGAGTCCCGTCTTCGAGCTGCTCGGCGACTTCGCGCACGATACGATATTCCGGTCGCGGGACGGCGGCGGATGGGAACACCGCAAGGGCGCCGTGCGGTTAAGGGACGGCTCAGAATGGCCCGACGATCGCGCGCTGTCGCGGACGGGGAGGGTGGTGTTCGTTCCCGGGGCGCTGGGCACACGCGCGTACATCGGCGCCGCCTTCAGACCGAACGCGCTTGCGCACAACAGCTGCAACCACGGGGCGGGGAGGACGATCGCCAGGGCGGAAAGCGCGGCGCGGTTTTCGGACGACGAGGTCAGGCGCGAGCTTGGCGCGGCCGGCGTCAGGATCTTCATGCTGGGCAGCGGCGAAAGGCTCGGAGAGCTTTCTCGGCACGGGTTCCGCGACCCAGAGCGCGTGGCGCGCTACATGGAGGCGGCCGGGCTGGTCAAGCTGATCGCGGCGCTGCGTCCGATCGCAGTGCTGAAGGGCTGACCGTCCGCGCCGGGCATCCGCGGAGCGTACCGCGAAGACGGCGGGCAAGCGTAAAAGGGGCGCGGCTGTCGGCTGTGGGGGGGCAAGAAACGACTCGCCGCCGCGGAATGCGCCATGCAGGGGGAGAGACCCGGACGGGAAAAGAGACATGGGCCTTAGGCTGGCTTTCCTCGACATTTCCATGCGATCTTCGGGCGGCCCCGAGTCGGGGACGGCCGTGCTGGCGGCGGTCTGCTTCGAAGACACCGCCGCGGCTGCCGCCGACCCGGCAGCGGAATCGGCTGATGAAAGCGGCTTCGGCGCATCCGGGGTTGGGGGCGGAGGGGAGCGGAACGGCGAGGCGGACGGCGACGAGGGCGGGGAAGACCGGAATCGCGGCGGAGATCTGGAAGGGAGCGGCGTCGGCTCGACTGGGGATGGATCGGGGACGGCGTCTTTCGGCGCGATGGGTAGCGGCGATGGAACCGAAGCAGAGGAGGAAACTGTAGTCGCCGGGACCCGAGGCGATGCGGGCCAGCGCCTTCTGGCGGAGATGGGCGCGTCCGGCGCGCTCGCTTCGGCCCCTATGGCGATCCCCGATGCCGCGGCAAAGCTGATGCGGATGTTGTGCGGGGCGGCGGCGATAGCCGAGGATGCCGACGCAGCCTCGGAGGCGCTATCCACCCTGTTTTCGGCTCCGCAGCACGGAGGCGTCATCTGCCTCGGCGATATAGCGGCGATAGCCGATCCCGGTTGCCCGTCGCGGGATCTGCGCGGGATATTGCGGCGATTGGATTTGTCCGGGAAACATCACGATTTGTCCGCGCCGATTTCCAGGGTCCGGGCAATGCGGGCAGCGTTCCGGTTACTCTGGAAGCAGATACTGGACATCCCGTTGCCGGCGCTCGCGGAGATAAATTACCTGCTTGCCCATACAGGGGCTCCGGTCGCCGGAATAATGCGTGAGGCCGAGGTCCAGGCGGCGGCTACGCGATTCGCCGGCCATTTCTCCGCCCGGAAGCTTGCCATGGAAGACGTGTTCGAGGATTTCAGCGAAATAGTCGAGACCAGGCGGGGGGCGCTCGAACCGGACGCAGGCGAGCCATGCATCACGCTGGATCCGAAACGCGCCGTCGAGGCCGTAGGGCCGGGGGGGCCGGTGGCCCGCGCCATGGGAGATATGTACGAGGAGCGACCGCAGCAGATCGAGATGGCATCCGCGGCGGCCGATGCGCTCAACAGGGGCGTCCACTTGCTGGCCGAAGCTGGGACTGGCGTCGGCAAGTCGCTGGCCTACCTAGTGCCGGCGATACTCTGGGCGAAGGCGGCCGGCCGGCCGGTGATCGTCTCGACTCATACGAAAAACCTGCAATCGCAGCTCTTCGAAAAGGATCTGCCGTTCCTGCGCGATTGCCTGCACGTGGAGTTCCGCTATGCGCTTCTAAAGGGCCGCGGCAACTACCTGTGCGTCAGACGTCTGCTGTACCTGCTCGGCGAAGCGGGACGTGAGCTGACCGATGAAGAGAGGATCGGGATGGTTCCTATCGTTGCATGGGCCGTTCGAACGAAGACCGGAGATGAGGCCGAAAACTTCGCGGCAATGTCGGACTCGAAAGGCAGCCTGTGGGGGAAAGTCTCCACGACCGGCGCGGATTGCCTGGGTAGGACCTGCCGCTATTTCAGGAAGTGTTTCGTCAACAAGGCGCGGGGGCTTGCCCATAGCGCCGACATCGTCGTCATAAATCACTCGCTGCTGTTGACCGAGCTCGGCCGCGAGAAAGGAACTCTGCCGCCGGTCCTGGAAGCGGTGCTCGATGAGGCGCACAATCTGGAAGACGCCGCCACGGAGCACCTGACATGCGAGGTTTCCGCGGCGCGGGTATTTCGGATCGTTGGGCGGTTGTTCCGAGGGCGGAGGCGGCGCGGGCGTGGCGGAGAGGGCGAGCCGGAAGGCAAGGGCCTGCTGCCGTCGCTCCTGCATGCGCTTTCGTCCGGCGGCACGCGCGACGGCGGCGCGGCCGCGCTTTGCCGAAGGCATGCCATAGAGGCGATGAAGGCCGTACAGGCCGTTCCCGAAGCCTTGAACCGCTTCCTCGATGCCTTCTCGCGCCTTCCTGGCGAGGAGAAGGATTGGGACCGCAAGCGGTTCTCCGCGGATGCGATGACCGCATCCGGGCGGGAGGCGGTCGAGGCGGCCAAGGAAGCCTTCATATCGGCGCTGGGCGCGGTGCGCCGCCCCCTTGAGGCGGCCGCGGACGCGCTCAGGCCCCTTAGGGCATCCGGCCTAAGACGCCTACATGAGTACGCCCGAGAGCTGGCGGCGGCGGAAATCGCGCTGTCGGAACTTATGGGGGACGCGGAGTTCCTTGCGAAGGCTTCCGAACCGAACTACGTATATTTCGCCGAGCGTCTCGGCGAGGATTCATCGGCGGGCATCAGGATCGCCGCCGCCCCGCTGGAGGTCGGCCCGCTCCTGCACGAACAGTTTTTCGGCAAGATGCGGTCGTGCATATTGACATCCGCCACGCTGCGCTGCGGATCCGGCTTCGGATTCCTCAAGGGCAGGCTCGGCCTGTCGCTTTCGGAGCCTTCCAGGGTGGTCGAGCTCGCGGTTGGAACGCCGTTTGATTACGCGAGCCAGTCCCGCGTGCTGATCCCGTCGTTTCTGCCGGATCCGTCGGAACCGGAGTTCAACGCCAGGTTGTCCGAAGTCTTGGCCGACGTATTCAGGGCCGCCGGGGGGCGCGGGCTGGTACTGTACACGTCTTACAAGGCCATGGAGGAAGGTTACGAGGTCCTGAAGCGTCAACTGTCAGGAGAGGGATTCCACGTGCTGGCGCAGGGAGTGGACGGGGCACGCGAGTCGCTGCTGGAACGGTTGCGGACCGGCGAAAAAACCCTCGTTATGGGCACTTCCAGCTTCTGGGAAGGTGTAGACGTGCGCGGCGATGCCCTGTCGGTCCTGGTGATAGCGAAACTTCCGTTCCCTGTCGTAACCGATCCCGTACACGAGGGGCGCGGGGAACTGCTCGA
>CALKMO010000106.1 GCA_937991785.1 uncultured bacterium
CGCGGCGGGCCCTGGGAGGCCGGGCGGCTTGCTTCCGGAGCGTCGAGGATATGCTTGCGGCAAAGGCGCCGGTCGAGGCCGTTATAGTGGCCACGGACGATCCGCACCACGTCGAGCCTGCCGTGGCCGCGCTTCGAGCCGGCAAGCACGTCATGGTCGAAAAGCCGCTCTGCCAGACGGTGGAAGATGCCAGGCTGATCGTCTCCGAGGCGCGGCGGGCCGGGGGCATCTTCATGATCGGGTTCGAATTGCGCGAATGCGCGGTCTTCACGAAGATGCGGCGCCTGCTGGACGAAGGACGGATAGGGGAAGTCCGGATCGGACACGCATTCGACAACGTCTCAGTCGGCGGAAACTATTTCTTCCATTCGGCGCGCAAACGCAAGGCGCACTACAAGTCGCTGCTGCTTCAGAAGGCCACGCACTCTCTCGACCTTCTCAACTGGTTCATGGGCAGCGTCCCCGCCAGGGTGTACGCCGTCGGCGGCACAGACTATTACGGCGGCCGGGCGGACCCTTCGCTGCGATGCCGCGACTGCCGGAAGAAAGGATGCCCGTACAGGGTGGACTGGAGGCGCTTCGAGATGGATTACGGGGTCGTCATGCGCAAGGACGACCGCTGCGTCTGGAGCCGCGATGTGGACCTCAACGACAACTCGCAGCTCTGCATAACCTACGCGAACGGAGCGAGGGCCACGTTCCACGAGTGCCATTTCACGCCGGAGTATTCGCGCGAGTTCTGGCTGGTCGGCACTAAGGGCAAGATGTACGGGTACTACGACAATCCCGGCAGATTCCTGGTCCGCGTGGAATACTCGCACTCCGAGGATCGCCGCACGGAGGAGTTCCGGCCGCCCCATCCGGGCGGCTCGCACGGCGGCGGCGACGACAGGCTCCGGGATGAGTTCTACAGGCGCATAGTCGAGCACGATCCGCCGCCGGACGCCCTGGAGTCGGCGTATTACTCGACCGCCCTGGCCATATGCGCGGAGGAATCCATCGAGAGCGGGATGCCGGTGCAGATCCCGCCCCTCGATGCGCATCCGCCCGCTCCGCGCATGGTGCGAAGGCCCCGCCGATGATCGCGCTTCCTTTGCACTCTTCGTACACGATATAAGGCGGAAGGGAGGTTGCAGAAGGCGGCGCCGACCGCGCCCGGGAACGAATGGTATGCGCTATCCCCCCGCCCCGCCGGCCGCCTTTTTCTCGAGGTCCGATAAAATCTTCCTGTACGCTTCCTCACCGCGCAGCGAATCGAGGTCCGGGTCCTTCTTCATATGTTCGAGGTCGCTGTAACCCAGGCGGACGGCCTCGGCCAGCGTTTTCAGCGCATCTTCTTTTCGTCCCGACATGGCCTGGGCGCAGGCCAGGTTATACGCGATCGTCGGGTCGTTCGGCGCGACGCGGAACACGCGATCCAGCTGTTGCGCCGCGGCGGGATAGTCCTTGCGCTGCAGGAGCTGCTGAGCTTGCGCGAGCGCCGCCCGCGCCGCGAGGTAAAGTCCGGCGGACAGGCTCAGCGCGGCCGGAGTCCCCGCGAACTCGCGGGAAAACTCGCGGCTCCGCTCCAGCATTCTCTCGAACCGCTCGTTACCGTCCGCGATCGAGTTCAGCTCCGCGAGTAACTTTCCAAGGGCGGCATCGGCGGTCTTCGCCTTTTTCGCCCGCTCGTCGGCCTCCAGGGCGGCCAGCCTGGCGGCGATATCCTTCCCGGCGGGCGTCTCTTTGAACATTTCCGCCAGATCTGCAAGCCGGTCGAGGGCTTCGTAGAATCCGGCGCCGGCGTCCTTAAGGAGAACTTCGGCCTCGGCCAGTTCCTCGCGCAGCAGCTCCGAAGCTTCCTTTCCGCCGCCTTTTCCCTCGCGGCACAGGAGGGCCATCCGCACGTAGCGCGCGGCCTTCGTCACGGTTTCTTCAGGCGGCCAATGATGCCCGCCTTCGAACACCAGCAGGCGGCAGCGGACGCGGCGGGCCTTCAGCGCCGGCATGGTCCTCAGACGCATCTCCGGCAAGTTGAAGCACCCGCGGCCGACCATGCCGCAGACTACGGTCTTCGAACCTTCAGGGGGCGCGCCCTGCGAACCGAATCCCGCGCCGCAGGGGAATACGGCGGCGAGCTCGATGCCCTCGGCACCTTTTACGGCCGCCATCATGTTGAACGAAACCCGCGCCCCGCCGGAAAATCCGCCGGCCATGATCCGCGAGCCGTCTATGGGGAAGCGCGCGTGGGTATCCTTCCAGACCGCCTCTATGGCCGCCTTGATCGGCTCCCACGGCCCGTTCCTGGAATTGTTGCTGCCGACGAGTATCCAGCCGTATTGATCGGCGGCCTTCTGGAAGACGCGCACCGGATCCTCGCCGCGTCCGGCCGGGCTGTAACCGTAGAGGATCGGCCACTTCCTGTCGGGGGTGTAGTCCTTCGGCAGGTAAAGCGCGTAGGATTGGGCCGGATCGTGGCGCGTCACGACCTTCGGGATTATTCTACCCTTCGGGAATTCCTCGCCGGGATCGGAGCGTGCGGAAGATAAGAAAACAGAAAACGCCGCCGCCGCCATCCATGCGCGGGCGATTCCCGCCATAGCATCGTCCTCCCGGCCGGGAGTTTCAGCCGAGCACGCAGTCGGTTCCGGTGAACTGGCTGCTCTCCGGCGTGTATTGCTGGAGCTCGATCCTGACGCCGTCGGGCGCCGTCGTCCAGGCCTGCCAGCTCTTGTCAGCCCCCAGCTTCCTGTCGGATATCGTGTAACCCGCCTTTTCCAGCCGCGCAGCCACGGCGGCCAAGTCCTCCACCTCGATGCACATATGAACCATCGGCCCCTCGTTCCTGCCCGACGCGCTTTGCCGCTCGAATATTTCGATGAAGTTTCCGCCCCCGGCGTCCAGGTAGAAGCCTATGCGCTTCCCGCCCCGGATGAAGCTGAAGGCCCGGCGCAATCCCAGGCCCTCGACGTAAAAGCGTTCCGCCGCGTCCAGGTCTTTCGCGACTATGCAGACGTGAGCCAGCCGTTTGACGCTCATGGTGAGTTCTCCTCTTAGATGCCTTCGGCGCCCCGCCGCCTTTCCCGCTCGATGTTTCCTTCTACTTTCCCCGGGGACGTCCTGGCGCATCCCAAGGGACGGATCGTATCCAACGGAGCTTACGCGAAATCTCAGCCGCCGCAACTCTTCTTTAACGTCGCCGGAAGAATACCTGCCGGAAGCGTTTAAGCCGGAGCGGGCCCAGGCAGGAAACGGCATCAGCGCTCGCCTGGGCGCACTGGCCGGCCTTGGGGAGGCGGGGTAAGGACCGCCTGGCCGAGATCCTTGACGCCGTGCCCGGTGATTACGGCGACGAAGGCCTCGCCGGGCCGCAGGCGCCCCGCCTCCTTCAGCCTGACCGCCGCCGCGACGGCGACAGCCGATGCCGGCTCCGCGCAAACCGCTTCGGTCCGTGCCAGGAGCGCGGCATATTCCGGAATTTCCTTTTCCGGTATCCGCAGGACCGCTCCGTCGGATTCCCTGACGGCGCGAAGCGTTCTGGTCCCGTCGCACGGGTAACCCGAAAGCGGATCCGCAATCCCGCCTGCAGCCGTGGCAGGCTCGCCCCACGGCTCCACTTCATCGGCTCCGGATTCCCAAGCCCTGGCTATAGGCGCGCATCCCTCGGCCTGGACGGCCGCCATGCGTGGAAGCCGATCCGCCAGGCCGGCCTCGACCAGCTCCTTGAACCCTTTCAGACAGTACCACAGGAGCGGGCCCGCGCCGACCGGTATCGAAACCCAGTCGGGCGCGCAGCCGAGATCTGCGAATATCTCGTATGCGATCGTTTTATCCCCCTCGCAGGCATAAGGATTCAAGTAGGTCGAGGTGACGTTGAACAAACCCTCGCGCCGGGCATCATCGAGCGCGCGCTTCCATGCATCGCTGAAATTCCCGGGCACGCGTTCTATCCGCGCCCCGTATACTTCGATCAGCCGCGTCTTTTCCGGGGACGTACCGGCGGGGACATAGATCGAACACGGCAACCCGGCCTTCGCCGCGTACGCGGCGGCGGAAACGCCCGTGTTGCCGGTCGAGGCTGCGACTATTCCGGCCAGACCGAGCTCGACGGCT
>CALKMO010000107.1 GCA_937991785.1 uncultured bacterium
ACGCCACCAGCAGAAGCGCAGAGGAGTAGAGCGCGGAGTATGCGGCGGTCTCCGCAAAAATCCGCGGCGGAAGGGGAACCGACTCATCCATGCGCGCCGTAGCCAGCGCGTCTGCCAGGTTGAAAAGATCGAGATTTGGGAGAAGCGCGCGGACGGCGAAGGAGATTGCGCCGGAGTAGGCCGGCATGGCGCTGGCTGCAAGCGATACGATGTAGCCTGAAATATGGCCGGCCAAGAAGATCATTGCAGTGATCATGAATGTCGGGACCAATCCGGCACGGGTCGAGACGGCCGCGGCGGCGGCGCAGAGTATCCATAAGTGGCAGAAGCTCGACAAGGCTCCGGCTAGGAGTCTGAAATCCCATCCCGGCTCCGAGTTTTGGAAGCGGACCGCAAGGACAGCGAATGAAGCGAAATACGACAGCAGGAAAACGAAGATGGGATCGGGGCCCTTAGCCTTGACCCTGCACAACAGGAACGAAACGATCCAAGCCACGATCGTCGCTGCCGCGCATGCCGCGCACCATACTGCCATCTCCAGCCGGCCGCCATCGTCGCATCGAAGGAACCGCACGGTGGCCAGGAGCACGACGGTCAGGCATGCGATTTGTATCCCGGCTCCGGCCAAGACGCCGAGGTATCTGCCCAGGATGAAGGCCCCGCGCGATATGGGTTTCGATATAGCCGTAAGCGCCGTCCGCCTCTCAATTTCGCCCGATATGACCGCCGAACACGCAAGCGCGGCCGTCGCCGCGGGAACGACCAGTATGGTGGACAGCCCGAGGTCCACCGCCATCTTGATCTCCTCGCCCATGTGAAACAGGGCGAATTCGGGCGCAGCAGCTATAAGCAGCGCGCCGACCGCACCGGCGACAAGGAAGACCGGCTGCCTGATGGTTTCGAGCAGCGTCGCGCGGGCCACGGCCAAGGTTCCGCGGAAGAACGCTCCCATATTTGCCTCCGGGCCGCCGCTCCTGCTCTCCCCGGTGCGCGGAGAGCGGTTAAATCCGCGAGGGGCGGCTGGATGTCCTCTCCTCTTTTATCCCGTGGACGCCCTGAATAGCCATACCCACGCTCCAGGAGATGCACATCCAAACCGGCGTAGCACCGGTCCGTCCGAGCGCACCGCCCGTAAGTTGTGTACAACAACCGGCGCGGTTTGCACAGACCGGTTTTGCTCGAAACGATGCGCCGGCTCATGGCTTCCGGCGAGATATCCGCCGGCACGTGCGGCGGGGTAAATTTTCATGCAACCTCCCGGAAAAGGAAAGTGCGGTTCGGCCGATCCTGTCGAAAAAAAGTATGGCTCCCCGCCCGCGATACGCCGGCCCTCCTACAGGCGGTTGCTCGAACCGCCCATATGGTGTAATTTCATATGCGGACGATGCGGCTCCCGCGGCCCAAATCTAAAGAAGGGATGAAACTGTGGTTCGCGGTCCCGGAGAAAGGTTGCCGCCCGAAAAGGCGGGCCGGTGGAACACGGCAGACGCCGGAATCCGCGCCGGCGGATAAGGCGTCAAGGAGAAAAGGCGAGGAGCGAAACCCATGCCGATGATGAAGCTGCGCGATGTGAAGGTGGGCGAGGCAATAATGCACAGGGGGGAGGTCTGGATCGTGTTCGACCGTCATGAGCAGACCCGCGGCAATCTGCGAACATACTGGCAGGTGAAACTGAAACATCTTGAAAAGGGCAACGTGTACGAAGAGAGGTTCTCGCCGGACGATAACGTCGAGAAGGTCATATTGAGCAAGGCGGAGGCCGAATACCTGTACCGCGACGGGAAGATGCTGGTGTTCATGGATCCCGAAAGTTACGACCAGATCAGCTTGCCTGAGGAGATGGTGCCGGAGACGCAGCGGGCGTTCCTTGTGCCGAACATGCGCGCGACGCTCCTGAAGCTCGACGAGCGCGTGGTCCAAGTCGAGATGCCGCAAACGGTTACAGTAGAGGTAACGGACGCTCCGGACGGCGCCCGCGGCGACACGGCTACTAACGTTACGAAGGTTGTGACGATCGAGACCGGCGCCCAGGTGCGGGTCCCCGGGTACATAAAGAAAGGCGAGAAGGTCAAGATACGCGTCGAGAACGGCGAGTTTCTTGGGAGGGCTTGAGCTTTTCCTCAAACTCCTCGGCGGATTTGCCGAAAAGAAGAAAAGGGGCGGTGGGCGCGAACATCGCCGGGAGCCGGAAGAAGGGAATTGCCGGCTGGGTTCACCGGCAGCATCCGTAGGCCGCGCGTAGCGGCATTCGATCCACGGGGAGCAAGGATTTGGCTAGGTCCGGAAGACGAAAGGGAATCTCGAAAGGGCCGGCAGAGGAGGGCGAGGCGGACTCCGCAGATCTGGCGTCTGCGGAAATGCCCCTCCCGATCATCGAGGATCCGGACGACCCTGGTGCGGCCTGTCGAGTGGCGTCATTATATTATCGCCAGGGGCGCCTGAAGGAGGCCGAAGCGCTTTACCGCCGGGCCAGGGATTTGGCCCCTCATAAGGCGGCCTATCACAACAATCTCGCCAACGTGCTCTGCGACCTCGGTCGGTTGCGCGAAGGAATAGCGGAATACGAGGAGGCGATAAGGCTCAGTCCGTCGCCGCCACCCGAGGCCGAAGCGAACCTGCGCATGGCGCGGATGGAATTACGCCTGGTAGCGGAGCGGGTCGAGTTTCTCGAACGGACCGTGATGCTTGGCGTCTGCGGGGCGCGGGAAATGGTGGCCTTGGGATGCGCGCGCCTTCTCCAGGGACGGCCTGAAGACGCCCTCAGCGAATTTCGCAAGGCGGCCGAAGCGGATCCCGACTGCCTTTCGGCGCGGCTGAACGCTGCTTTCGTGCACGCGCTGCATCCTGAGGCCTTGGCTACGATCGGAGAGGCCATCAAGGAGGTGGCCGAGGCATCCGTAAGGTTTCCGAACGAGCCGCGTCTGCTCCTGCACCAAGGGGAACTCTACGAAGCGGCCGGACATTTCGACGCGGCGATGAACAGGTACCTTCAGGCCATCGAACGGGCGCCCAGGTGTTCTGAAGCGTATATACTGGCCGGCCGCCTGGCCGAGACCTGCGGACCGTCCGCCGTAAGGACGGCCCTCGACCGTCTGGACCGGTCGGCCAAGCGCCGCATGTCAATGGTTAAACACGGGCCGGAATGGGCGGCTGCGCAGCTGGACCGCGCCTTCGTGCGCCTCATGCGCCATAGGGCGCTCGGAGAGCAGTTCAAGCTCGCCGGGCCGGTCCTGAAAACCGTGCGGGAGGCGGTGGCCGGTGGCGGGGAAAGCGTGTGGGCATACAGGCTGTGGGGAGCGCTGCTGGATGCGGCCGGCAAGCGGCAGGAGGCCGCGGTCAAATTGACCGAGGCGCTTGCGCGCTTTCCAAGAGATCCGTGGTTGGCTCATGATATCGGCGCGCTTAATCTTAGGGGCGGCGATCCCGAAGGGGCCGTGACATGGTTCGAAAAGGCTTCGCTTTGGGCGCCGGACGACGCCGTACCGTTCCATTCGCTGCGATATGCGTTCGAGTTGCTTAGGCACTATGTCACCGAGGAAGTACGCTTCCGGCGCGCAATAGCCAAGGATCCGGACGACTCCCAGGCCCATTTCCAAATGGGCGTCGCTTCGCTAAATGCGCTAAAATACGGCGAGGCCGCCGGCTATTTCATAAAGACTCTGGCGCTAGATCCCGGCATGGCTGAGGCGCGCTGCGGCCTGGCAAAGGCGCTCGCCCGCATGGGAAGGCATGCCGAGGCGCGCGCGGAATATAAACGGGCGCTCAATATGGATCCGGATTGCGTCGAGGCTCTCAGAGGATTGACGGCCCTGGACCTCGAGGCAGGGGACGTCAGCGACGAGGTCCTGGCAAGGCTGGATAAGATACGCTCAATGACGCCATGAATATCGTGCTGATAGGGCCGCGAGGATCGGGAAAGACCGCCGTAGGCCGAGCGCTCGCCGCAAGGCTTAACCGGCCCTTGATAGACACAGACGACGAAGTCGAGAGAAAAGCCGGCAAGAGCATACGGGATATATTCGAGCAAGACGGGGAGGAACGTTTCAGGGGGATCGAGACGGAAGTCGTACGAGAGGCTGCGCGAAGCGAAGGCGCCGTGATCGCCACTGGCGGCGGGATCGTCCTAAGGAGCGAAAATGTCGAGGCCCTCAGGCGCAACGGGTTCGTCGTCCATTTGGACGCACCCCCGGAGATCCTCGTCCGCCGGCTGCAGGAAGACGCCTCGACCAGGAGCCGAAGGCCGGCGCTCATTCCTGGCATTGATGAGATCGAGGAAATGCGCAAAGTGCTCGAGGCCAGGGCTCCGCTATATGCCGCCGCCCGCCATGTTCTGCTGGATGTTTCGTGCGCCTCGCCGGATGAGATCGCCGAAACGATAATAAGCCGGATAAAGAAGTTCGAGCCCCATACGGTGTCCGGCGCCGGTGCCTCGGACTCGGACGGGTGAACGCAACCTACGGCCGCTGACGCGTCCTGGAATTAAAACTTGCAAAAATGATGCTATCGGCGATATTGAAAGCGCAGTATCGGAAAGCTGGCCGACGTTCGGCGCGGAAGCGAGATGCTGGAGGACTCGTCGGGAGCCTCCGGCCCTTTCGCTCCAGCATACTAAATCGCGCCAGGCACCCTGGCGAATCTTTGCATTCCGGCAGGCAAAAAGGCGGGGGCCAGCTGGTGAAGACGGCCGGACAGCGGACTTCCGTTTAAGGACTCGGGCCTAAAAAAGGTTAACGTAAAGCCATGAACGTATTTTCGAAGATCTTCGGAGCGGCAGGAGGACTCATAATACTGGCCTTATTGGGGGCGGCAATCTGGATCTTCTTCATCCAAACACCCTTTCGCCGATATCTTCCGAAAACCGCCTCAGAAGTTGTAGAGGAAACCATAATGGATTCCTCCGCCGTCTCAACCACGTTCCTTAAGGCAAAAATCGCGGCTGAAGACTTTCCGGCTTATTGCACTGCTCTGAATCTTTCGCCTATGCGAGACCTTAATGTGTTCGTCGGGGAAGCTCGCCAATATGCCAGCTGGCAGGCTGAAAAGTCGCCAGGTTGGTGGAATCCTTCTGAAAACATGATCGAGACATATTATTCGATCGGGAAAAGGAATGTTGTTCTTGCTAAGATGGAAAAAGGCATTCTTTACTTAAAGTCCGTATATTATTGATCCCGTTCAACGCTCAAGACCTTGAAACTTGCTTTGTTGTATAAAAGTTAGACGGCCTTATTGCACAATTTGCGCTATAACTCCATGCGAAACAAGGATTTAAGCAAAAATGTGCTTGTCGCGAGATCGCGTTATAACTTTCTGCATGGCAACGCCTTGTATCTTTTATGCAACAAAGCCTCTCGTGACTATATTCTTGAAATTCTAGTGAATTCCGCCCGCCTATTTGACGAAAACCATAAATATGAGGGGGAGCCGGTATCTTCGCCGAAGCGTAGGGAGCGGGCGGTCGGATCCCTCAATAAAAACCTCCGGACAGGATGGTGGGAGTCGCCATGACCATGACGAATATCGTGTGTCCTCTATGTAAGTCGGGATTTGAGGCCCAGTTGAGTCCAGGAAAAACAGCGGTCAATTGCCCATCCTGCCATGTTGCTTTCGATGCTGCTTCCCAATTGCTAAAGAGCAGGCATCGTCAGGCTCAGTCCCACGCCGGGAGCGGAACCGGAGGGACTCAGTCCAGTAATCCCGCCGAAGGGGCGCCGGCGCGAACGGCGTCATCGGCTTCCGAAAAGGCACCAGGTCTTTCGGATAGGCCGGCGGGAGATCCGCAACGGGGGCAGGGAATATCATCGGCCCCGAGGGTTGCTATTACAGCCCGAACGTCCGCTTCGGCTCAGGCGGCCGCGAAGGAACCGGTTGAATCTCTCGCATACATATCCGGCGATGAAGATTCAGCCAGCCCGCGCCCGACATTGGGAAGGGCCGAGATGTCGGATCGCTCAACAGGAGTCGCGGCTAGACGAGGCATGGCCGAACTGCTGCGCCCTACCGTATCTGCCCCTTCCGCGGGAACGGACAAGTCGGCGGCGGCGACGACGAGTCGAGCAAAAGACGGCGCGCCCGCCGCCGGTTCGCCGGCCCCGCTTGACGAGCGCATGGCCCGCCTGCCGATTAAGATAGGTTGTAAGTATAAACCCCCGTCGGACGATGAGAAAGGGGGCGGAGAAAATTCTGCCGGCAAGGTCACGCAGGAAGAACGAGATGACGGGAAGTATGGGGACCGCAAGGCTGCATCGGCGCCGCCGATTTCTTCAGTTTCGCAGGTCGAGGACGCGAAACAAACCGACCTTGGATACAAGGTCGGCCATGCAGCCGCCGAACGAACAGCCGCCGCAGGAATCGAAAGCCGATCGGCGGAAGGCCGTCGGCGGATGACCGAGCGGGAGGCGATGGACGGTCGGCCGGTCGCCGATGGGCGGATAGCCGTGAATCCCGGTGTCACCGAGAACGTCGGGACCGCCCTGCTTGCGGGGGACGGCGGAGGCGAAGCGGCCGGGCCTGCCGGGACTGCGGGCTCCGCGATCGCCGTTGAGGCAGGCGCAGCCGCAACTATGGAAAGGGCCGGAGGATCCGGCA
>CALKMO010000108.1 GCA_937991785.1 uncultured bacterium
CTTTAGCCTTTCGGCGGCCGGTTCGATCATCCAAAATCCCATAAAAACGCATCCGATCGCCTTTTCGACACCATCTTCCCTCTCAGCCTCGCTCTCTTCCAACCTACAGCGCAACCGGCTCTCCCGATTCATATGCCTTCCTCCTACCGGACTTTGTTGCATACATAATCCGTTCCCAAAAAGTTGCAAGGAATCTCTCGCTGGCAGGAGCCGGTTGCGCTGTCTGCGGACGACAGGGAAATTTCTGCGTCGGAGGGGCGGCTTTACCTCAACGCTTCATAGAGAGCGCGTATCTCGAACTCGGCGTTTCCCTCGATTTTTACCCCAAAAGTTTTCATGGAGCGCCAAGCATTAAACGAGCCCTGTCGTCTCGCTTTTTTCTTCCGCGTCTCCTCCGAACTGACGCCCCGCAAGTTTACGTCGCAACCGGCTCGGGGAGCATGGCCGCAACTGCGTAGAGGTTTTAGCATCGGTATCCGGACGCCAGGACTTTATGCATCTGCGGCCATTCAACTTTCCGAGGGCCGGCGGGGCGCGCAGCCATTCGCCCGGCGGCCTCCAGAAGGCCCGCCGGCCGCCCGGGCCCGCCCGCCGCACCCCGCCGCGCCGGAAGCCCGTTCAATACCTGCCGTAGGTCTCGGCCGCTTCGATCATGGCCTTCAGGTTTTCAAACGGCGTATCGCGTCCGCATTGATCGCCGGTGGACAGGATGAAACGCCCGCCCTCCGCCGCATCCCCTATCGCCTTCCTGGCCGCCGCCGTCACGTCCTCGGGCCGGCCCCTCAACATAACGTCGGTCGTATGCAGGTTCCCCTTAAGGACAAGCTTGCGCCCGTAGAGCCTCTTCAGCTCGGCGAGGTTGCAGTCGCCCATAGGCGGAATTTCCAGCGGGTCTATGACGGTGAGCGACGTTTCCTCGGCCATTATCCGCACGAGTTCCCTCTCCGGACCGCACGAATGCATGTGCGTGGGGATGCTGGCCGCCGAGGCGAGCTCTATGGCGCGCCTGACCGCCGGCAACGCGTGCTCGCGGAAGAACCTCGGGGTCTGAAAAACCAGCGTTCCCGATCCGCCGACGCATAAGAAATCGGGCCTGTCTTCCTGAGGCATGGCCATCAGATCGGCGAAGCGGCGCTCCACCGTGGCGATCCTCCGCTCCTTCAGCTTCTCCAGCTCTTCCGGATGGTCCGCGTAACGATACACCGCCTCCTCGCTGCCGCAGATGCAGCTGTTAATGATGAACACGCCGACCAAGCCCTGGCTCCCCATCATCCGCTTGACCTTGCGAAGACCTTCCAATCCGCGGTCTATCGGCTTGACCCCCTCCACCGGCTCGTAACGCGCGGGCACGGGCGGGAGACCGATCTTGCCCGGCGGAACTCCTCCGGTCGGCGGGTTGTCATCGTAATAGACGGTGACCTTATCGTCCCATATCCGGCGGCCGTCCTCGACGAAGCTTGCCTGCGTGACGATTCTTTTCCCGTCCCTGTACACTATTAATTGCTCCCATGGCCGCCCGTCGCTCGGATCGCTCGGCCAGCGGAAATGAAAATATCCGTCCATCAGCGAGTCTATCCCGAAATGCTTCGCGCAGGCGATGTAGGCTTCCCAGATAGGCGGGTCCCTGTACAAGTACAGGTCCCAGAACGGTTTGCCGGTCAGCCTAGCGGGGATCATGTTGGAAAAGTCCGGCGCTACCGGAACCCGGTCGGGGATTCCGCCGCGCAGTACAGTCAGGAGCCTCTCCCTCGGTTCCATCGCCGCTACACCCCGCCCGCACCGTCCGCGCGGACTCGCCAGCCTTTCCGAGGCGAATCATCCCTCTTCCCGCCCGGATCGCGCCACGGGCCACGCGACGCGACCGGGCGCCGGCGTCCTTATCGCCTGGCGCGCCGCTCCGCGGGGATGCGTTCCTCCCAATGGAAGAACCATGTGCCGCCGCGCCCGCCCTCCAACACCACGCGCCGGCCTGCCAAGGCGGTCTTCCCGGCTGATCCGCCGTCGTATTCGATCATTCCGATCGGATCGAGCGGCCGTCGAGGTTCCACTTCGGTTCAGCGTATACGCGCAGGCCTTCGGCCGTCAGATCCGCCAGATGTTCCTTTTCGGCGTCCGCCTTGTCCTTCCGCCCTCCGAACAGGCCGTCCGCCCCCGCCTGCTTCGGACGCCGCCCGCCGGCCGCCCCCGTCAGATCTCGTCGAGCGTCAGGGCCAAGACTTCCTCGATGGAGGTCTTGCCGCGCATGGCGTTGAGCAGCCCGCAGCGGCGCATGGTGATCATCCCGCCTTCCAGCGCCCGCGCGCGTATCTGGAGCACCGAACCGCCCTCGATCACCGTCCGCCGGATCGCCTCCGTCATGCGTATCGTCTCGAGGACCGCGAACCTCCCCTTGTAGCCGCCCGCGCACCGCTGGCACCCCTTCGGTCGGTACCAGGTTGCGGCCGCGATCTCCTCCTCCTTTACGCCTATCTTCAGCAGCCGTTCCCTGGGCGGATCGTACCTTTCCTTGCAAGCCGGGCACAACTTCCTGAGCAGCGCCTGCGACGAGACCAGCACCGTGGCGCTGGCCGCCAGGAAGCTGTCCACCCCCATGTCTATTATCCTCATGATGGTCGAGGGAGCGTCGTTGGTATGCAGCGTGCTCAGCACCAAGTGCCCGGTAAGCGCCGCCTTTACCGCTATCTCGGCCGTCTCCTTGTCGCGCATCTCCCCTATCATCACGGTGTCCGGGTCCTGGCGGAGTATCGAGCGGAGGGCGGCGGCGAACGTCAATCCCCTCTTCTCGTTGACCGGCACCTGGTTGACTCCGTCCACCACGTACTCCGGCGGATCCTCCACGGTCGTGATGTTGTCCTCGATGCGCATCACCTCCCTGAGGGCCGAGTAGAGGGTGGTGGACTTGCCGCAGCCGGTCGGCCCGGTGGCCAGAATCATCCCGTAGGGCTGGTTGACGGCCCAGCGGAAGTCCGCGAGCGCCTCGGGCTCGAACCCCAGCGAGTCC
Organism: uncultured bacterium; assembly: GCA_937991785.1. Classification (GTDB taxonomy): domain Bacteria; phylum Planctomycetota; class SZUA-567; order H5-PLA8; family CALKMO01; genus CALKMO01. Next base: position 3,002 of record CALKMO010000108.1, read on the forward strand.
AGGCTCAGCGCCAGGTTGGATGTATCGAGGATCCGGATGCATATCTTCTCGCCGAATACCATGGGCAGGGTGCACACGCGGAAGTCCACCTGGCGGCCGGAGACGAGCATCTGGAACTTGCCGTCCTGCGGCCTGCGGGACTCGGAGATGTCCATGTTCGACATGATCTTGATGCGCGAGACTATGGCGGGATGCAGCGACTTCGGCGGAGATACGGTCTCGTGGCACGTCCCGTCTATCCGGTACCGCACGCGGACCTTTTTCTCGTACGGCTCTATGTGGATGTCGCTGGCCCCCTGCTGGATTCCCTGCAGTATCAGCAGGTTCACCATCTTCACCAGCGGGGAATCCTCGCTCTTGACCTGCGAGAGGTCTACCATCCCTTCCTCTTCTTCTTTATCCCCTCCCTCCTTTATTTCGACCTCCTCCGCCGCCGTCTCCTCGAACATCTTTTCAAAGTCGGCCTGCTGTTCCTCCGCGGCCTCCTGCGTTTCCTGGCCTTTGTAGGCCCTCTCGATGGCCTTCGCTATGGCCAGATCGGTGGAGACGACGGGCACGATGTCGCAGCCGGTGCTGACGTGGAGGTCGTCAATCACCAGGACGTCGGATGGGTTGGCCATGGCCAGGGTGAGCGTCTTGCCGATCCTTGCGATCGGCAACACCTGGTAGCCGGCCGCCTTTTCCCGATCCAGCTTCTCCAGCGCCTCCGGCTGGAACTGGATCTTATCCAAATCTATGGGCGGGAGGCCCATCTCCGACGCTATGGCGCCTATTACATCCCTTTCGGAGAGGATGTTTCGCGCCACCAGCACCTTAGTGAGGGAAGAGTTTTCCTTTTCGGCTTCGGCGATTGCCTGTTCGCGCTGTTCCTCCGTCAGCATTCCGGCGCGCGTCAGGATAGTTCCAAGTTTCCTGTCGAACTTCGCCATGTTCCGGTCCGCCCGTTGCCGCCTGCCGATCTCCTTGCATCCCGCATACCGCCGCCAGCCGCAGTACCTGGCCTTCGGCCGTCCGGTATCCCAACCCCGCCGGGCCATCGGACCCGCCAGCTTCAGTCGCGCCGAACGGTCCTCCAGAACCGGGCGAACTTCCAGCCGGAGCCCGCCGCGTTCCCCGGCGCGCCGACAATCCGACTTTCGGCGGCGGCCGAAATATCGCTCCTTCCTGCCGTCACACCTCGTCCATGGTCATCGCCAGGACCTCTTCGAGCGATGTCTTCCCGCGCATGGCGTTGAGCAGCGCGCACCGCCTCAGCGTTATCATCCCGTTCTCGAGCGCCCTGGCCCGGATGTCCAGCGACGTGCACCGCTCCATTATCGTCCTGCGGACGTTCTCCACGACCCGCATCGTCTCAAGGATGGCGAACCTCCCCTTGTACCCGCTCGCGCACTTCGGGCACCCCTTCGCGCGGTACCAGGTCGCCGACTCTATCTCGTCCTCCTTCACGCCGGCGCCCAGCAGCTTGTCCCGCGGCGGATCGTACCGCTCCTTGCACTCGTTGCACAGCTTCCTGAGGAGGCGCTGGGCCGACATCAGCGTGGCCGAGCTGGCCACCATGAACCGGTCTATGCCCATATCAATCAGGCGGATTATGCTTGACGGGGCGTCGTTCGTGTGCAGCGTGCTCAGCACCAGGTGGCCGGTCAGCGCCGCCTTGACCGCGATCTGGGCCGTCTCCGTATCGCGAATCTCGCCGACCATGATCGTGTCGGGGTCCTGCCGCAAGATCGCCCTCAGGGCGGAGGCGAACGTCAGCCCGCGCTTCTCGCTTATCGGCACCTGGTTCACGCCGTCCATCTGGTATTCCACCGGCTCCTCGACCGTCGAGATGTTCTCGGCCGGCGTTATGACCTCCTTTATTGCCGAGTACAGCGTGGTGGACTTGCCCGATCCGGTGGGCCCCGTTATCAGCAGCATCCCGTAGGGCTGGGATATGGCCCATCTGAAATCGGCCAGCGCCTGCGGTTCGAATCCCAGACCGTCCAGCGACATGGACAGGCCGGAAGTGTCGAGTATCCTTATGCACACCTTCTCGCCGTATATCATCGGCAGGACCGACACGCGGAAGTCCACCTGCCTCTTGTTGATCTTCATCTGGAACTTGCCGTCCTGCGGTTTGCGCCTCTCCGCGATGTCCATTCCCGACATGATCTTGTAGCGCGATATCAAGGCGTTCTGCAGCGCCTTGGGGGGCGATATGGTCTCGCGGCATGCGCCGTCTACTCTATAACGGATGCGGAGCTTTTTCTTGAACGGCTCTATGTGTATGTCGCTGGCCCCCTCCTTCATGGCCTGCATTATGATGTGCGTGGCCAGTTTCACTATGGGCGACCCTTCGCTCCTAAGTTCCGCCTCGCTTACGTCTTGCTGGGCAGCCTCTTCCGCCAGCTTGATGTCGTCGGCCTTCATGCCGTCGAAGAGGTCCTCGACCATCTTCTCGTCGGCCGAACCATAGGCCCTCGCGATGGCTTTCCTGATCGCTGCCTCCGTAGATATCACGGGAAGGATTTCGCAGCCGGTGGCTATCTTTAGGTCGTCGATGATCAGGACGTCGAGGGGGTCGGCCACGGCGAGAGTCAGGATCTTGCCGATCAAGGCCACCGGCACCGCCTTGTAGTTGGTCGCCCGCGCCTCGTCCAGCTTTGCCACGGCGGCCTCGTCGAACTGGACCTTCTCGAGGTCTATCGGCGGGATGTCCATCTCCTCCGACACGCACCCCAGGACGTCCGCCTCGGCGCACACGCCCTTGCCCACCAAGACGTCCACCAAAGAGGTATTGGCGGTCTCGGCCGCGGCCACGGCCTCGTCGCGCTGCGCCTCGGTTATGAGACCTCGCTTGACCAGGATCGCGCCTAGTTTCCTGTCGAACTTGGCCAAAGCTTTCCAGCCTCCGACCAAGGAGCCGCGCCGGAAGCCGCACGACCCTCCCGGATCGCCAGACCAATTCCTGGCGCGGGACTATTTCTTGCCGTCGCCTTCATCCCCGGCTTGAGCCGGCCCTTGTACGCGCTTGCTGCTTAGGTTGCGACCGAGAAGGTCGCTCAGGAGTTTGGACCTCCCCGGAATAGCCCCGGACGGCCGCGGGCGAGCTCCGCCGGCGCCAATTCCGGGCATGTTGCCGTCCGCGGGACCGACCGCGGCCTGAACCGGTACGGCGCTGGAAGAATCGGCCGGCGCCGCGGACTTCGGCCGACCCTGACCGACCGCGGTTCCGGCCTTTAGCCTGACATCTGCGTTCGCGCCGGCGGCAGCCACGCCAAGCGGAGCAGAGGCCGGTGCCGCCTCCGGAGCCGGCTTCGCCTTGGCCGTGATCGCCGCTTTAGCGGGAGCGCTCCCGGCGTCCGCAGCCCCGTCGTCTTCAGAGGCGGCCGGCACCGCTGCCTTCGTCTCAGCGCCTGCGACCGGCTTAACCTGCTTGATCTCCTGCTCGGCCTCGAGGAGCAGACTGCCCAGTTCGGATAGTTCCTCCTTGCGCTCCGCCACATCCTTGAACCGCTCGTCTATGGCCCGCTTCACATCTCCCTGTGTCCCGACGAATATCTGTATTCGGCATCCGGACAGACGTTCCAGCTCGTCAATTATGTCCTGGTCCAACAGGCCGGCGGTAGCGATGATCAGGATGT
>CALKMO010000109.1 GCA_937991785.1 uncultured bacterium
TCCCATGCGAACAGCGATGGCTGGATCTGGCGCGTCCTCATTCGGATTCTCCTTTTCCTTGCCGCCGGCCCGCTTCTTTCTCCGCGTCTTGCGGTCGCCCTGCCGGTTCTCTCCCTTTTCTCTTTTCTCTTTTCTCTTTTCCCTTCCTTCTTCCGGCTGACTTCTCCCTTCCGGCCGTTGCGTTTGCGGCGGTCCTTTTAGTCATATGCCGCGGCAGATATCCACTCACGCCCACAAAAACCGGGTGGAAAATCGAGAAAAACGGCGTCCTGCGCGGTACGCTCACTATGAAGCGTCGGTGTAAGCCTCCCCTAGTCCGCAGAAATCTCCCTATCGTCCGTAAACAGCGCAACCGGCTCCTGAATCACCTCAATCGCTTGCCGAAAAGGCTGCCTAGGAGTAGACCTGTATATAAGGAGGGGCGGCCCGATCGGGGCGGGCGCGCGCGTCATTGGCCGGCGGGATCAACCCCGAGCCCGATGCAAACCGGGATGCCGTCGCTCGCCCGGTTCCTGCCGGATCCGGGCCATATCGGAAGGCGCGATACTCACGCTATCGCGCAGGCAAGGTCAAGGAGACTGCCGCCATGGGCACGAAGCTGAAGTGGGGAATAATCGGCGCCGGCAGGATAGCGCGGGCGTTCGCTAACGGCGTAAGGCATAGCAGGTTGTGTGAGCTTATCGCGGTCGGAAGCCGCGCGCAGGAATCCGCGGATGCCTTCGGGCGCGAGTTCGGACTATGCAAGTGCTACGAGGGATACGAAAGGCTGCTCGCTGATCCCGAAGTCCAGGCCGTATACATCGCCACCCCGCACCCGATGCATGCCGAGTGGGCCATAAAGGCGGCCGAAGCCGGCAAGCACGTGCTGTGCGAGAAGCCGATCTCAATCAACCATCCCTTCGCCATGGCGATATTCGACGCCGCCGCAAAGCACGGCGTGTTCTGCATGGAGGCCTATATGTACCGATGCCATCCGCAGACAGCCATGCTCGTCGATCTGCTGAGGAAGAAGGAGGTCGGGGAGGTCCAGGCGATCCAGGCGAACTTTTCTTTCCGCGGCAAGTGGGACCTTGCCGGCAGACTCCTGAACAACGCGCTCGGCGGCGGCGGGATCCTCGACGTCGGCGGCTACCCCGTCTCCATGTGCCGCCTGATAGCCGGCGCGGCCCTCGGCGGGGAAGCGGCCGAGCCGTTCGAGTTCAAGGCCGTGGGGTACGTGGGGCCTGAGAGCCGTTGCGACGAATGGACCGCCGCGTGCGCGAAATTCCCGGGCAACATAATCGCTCAAATGATGACGGGCGTCAGGATGAACGCCGATAACTCCGTCCGCATCTATTGTACCGAAGGCACGATCCATCTGCCCTCGCCGTGGACGCCGGCGCGAGAGGGTGGCGAGACTAAGATAATCGTCAACAGGCAGGGGAAGAAGGAACCGGAGGAGATCGTAATTCGGACTGAAGAGTGGCTGTACGGCATCGAGGCGGACACGGTGGCCAAAAGCGTCGCGGCCGGCAGGAAACAGGCATCCTTTCCCGCCATGACATGGAAAGATTCCCTGGAGAACATGAAGGTGCTCGACGAATGGCGCCGACAAATCGGCTGCGTCTACGATGCAGAAACATCGAAAGGGATGACGACGACCATCTCCGGCAGACCGCTCTGCGCGCGCCCAGACCACCGAATGAAATACGGCGAGATACCCGGCGTCGGTAAAAAGGTATCGCGGCTTGTAATGGGCGTGGATAACCAGAAGTCATTCGCGCATGCTGCCGTCATGTTCGACGATTTCTTCGAAAACGGCGGCAACTGCTTCGACACCGCGTGGATTTACGGAAAGGGCGAATCCGAACGGCTGCTTGGGGAATGGATAAGGGCCAGAAACCTGCGCGACAAAGTGGCGATCCTCGACAAGGGCGCCCACACGCCGCTGTGCTTCCCCGAACAAGTCACGAAACAGCTCAAGGAAAGTCTGGAGCGCCTCGGTACTGACTACGTTGACATATACATGCTGCACCGTGACAACCTTGACGTGCCGGTGGGCGAGTTCGTGGACGTGCTCAACGAACACCTGAAGGCGGGACGTATCCGAGCTTTTGGCGGATCGAACTGGACGATCGAGCGGATCAAAAAGGCCAACGCCTACGCGAAACGCAAGGGGCTGGTAGGCTTCGCGGCCGTCAGCAACAACTTCAGCTTGGCGGAAATGGTTAAGCCCGTATGGGAAGGCTGCATCCACAGCTCGGACGCGAAGTCCCGCGCATGGTTCAGGAAGACGCAGACGATCCTAATGCCCTGGTCCAGCCAGGCGCGCGGGTTCTTCCTGCCGGAGATATCCGCGCCGGACAAGAGGGACAACCCCGAGCTGGTCAGGTGCTGGTATTCGGAGGACAATTTCAAACGTCAGGCCCGAGCCGTCGAACTGGCCAGTAAGAAGGGCGTCGAGCCGATCAACATCGCGCTGGCCTATGTTTTGTGCCAGCCGTTCCCAACGTTCCCACTGATAGGTCCCAGGACGCTGGCCGAAATGAGGTCGTCGCTCCGCGCCTTGGACATAGAACTGACCCCCGCGGAACTCAAGTACCTAAACCTCGAATCGGACGCCCTCTGACAGGAAGAACGCCCCGGCACGGCGGAGGGCGGGGCGCGCCGGGGCGAACTGGGGCATCTCGCGGATGGATGCGGCGGGCGACGGGCCAGTCAACGAATCAGCCCGAGCCTTTTCCCCACGCGGCCGAAGGCATCCAGGGCGCGATCCATGTGGTCGCGTTCGAGCGCCGCGGATATCTGGACGCGCACCCGCGCCGCGCCTTCCGGCACCACAGGATATCCGAACCCTATGACGTACACCCCTTCGCGCAAAAGCTCACCGCTCATCCGTATCGCGAACGCCGTTTCGCCCACGATGATGGGGATTATAGCGGAAGGGCTCTCGAGCGGCTTGAACCCCATCCGTTTCAACCCCTCGCGGAAATATTCCGCGTTTCGATGCAGCTTAGCGACCCGCTCCGGTTCGGCATCCAGAACCCTGAGCGCTTCCAGCGCGCTGCAGGCCACCGTCGCCGGAAGGGCGTTGCTGAATATCTGCGGGCGGGAGGACTGGACCAGCGTCTCCACGACCTCGGCCGGTCCGGCCGCATAGCCTCCGGCCGCCCCGCCGAGCGCCTTGCCCAGCGTTCCGGTGATTATGTCAACCTCGCCTTCGACCCCGAAATGCTCCGCCGTCCCGCGCCCGCGTTTGCCGAGCACCCCTACGCCGTGCGAATCGTCCATCAACACTATCGCGCCGTACCGTTTCGCCAATTCGAGTATGTCGGGCAGCTTCGCGAGGTCGCCCTCCATGCTGAAGACGCCGTCGGTCAGGACGAGCTTCCGGCGAACCTTGGCCGCGCCGGCCAGTTTTTCTTTAAGGTCCCCCATATCGCCGTGCTTATAGATGGCCCTCGGGGTCTTCGACGCCAGACGGCAGGCGTCTATAAGGCTTGCGTGGTTCAGTTCGTCGGATATGACGATGTCCTCCGGTCCAACCAGCGTCGGCACGACGCCGGTATTGGCCGCCCAGCACGATACATATGTTACGGCCGCCTCGGTCTTGTGGAACCGAGCCAGCGCCGTCTCGATCTCCCGGTGCGCCCGCAGCGTGCCGCAGATGAAGCGCACCGATGCCGTTCCGGCTCCGTAAGCTTCCAGCCCTTTCTTCCCAGCTTCGACCACGCGCGGATGGTTCGCCAGGCCGAGGTAGTCGTTAGAACATAGGCACAAAACCTTTCCGATCTCCTCCATCTCGACTTCGGGACCCATTGGACCTTCGAGATAGCGTAGAGTTTTAAACTTTCCATCCGAGCGGAGCTGTTCGAGAGAAACCGCAAGTTCTTCGCGAAGCGTCCGGTTCATTCTGCAATCCCTCCCCTCCCGCATTGTTTGCCGGCGGCCGTCACGTGAACCGCACGGAGGCAAGCACCTTCCCGACGTTGAACGCTTGCCGATAACCCGGCACCATCTTTCCGGTCTCGTGGCGCACGAATGTTCGCCGGACGCCGGAGGGAACCGGCCGTCGTCCGGCCGTCTCGGGCGCCGGTGCGGTTCAATGTTAGCGATAGCGCCGGGCCGGCGCGAGAAAAAACATCCGGCCGATCAGCAGGGCCGGCGGTCTCCGTCCGCCTGAGTTAAGAAGCTGGATGTAATCGGGTCATGGCGATACCGCGGACAGGACGGGAATATGACGGCCGTGATGCATGGCCGTAAATGCGCGATCAGCACCCGGATCCCGACGCTTTCGGGAAAGGGGGACGCATGGAAGATCCCGGGAACCAAAAACGTCGTCCCCTGTCCGGCGCTCTCTGAAAACTTTCGGGGTAAAATCGGGGGAAACGCCTATTTCGCGATAAGCGCTCTCGTCGAAGCGCTGGGGGCAAAACATCCCCGCATCCCGCAAAGATTCTCTTGCCATCCGCAAGCAGCGCAACCGGCTCGGTTCCAAGATGCCGAGCTTGCCTTACCCTTGGAATATGGTATGTTATATTTGCTTTGGGAAATTCACTTTCCCATCGTCCTATCTTAGGGGAAGATGTTCATGCGGGAGCTGCGGCTAAGGACTGCCCAGGGCGGCGAAAGCTTTACGGGGTCAGTTCCCGAGACGTAAGCGAGGATGGTCCCGAGCCGGGGCTGCCGGTCTGGGGATCGGAATTTAAAAGGCAATGTCTTCCGGAACGGGCAAAGGGGCCGTTTGGTAGGTGTGTTGGGCGCCCTGGAGGCGCCGCGGGAAACGGGCGATTCATATCGGCTGCCTATTTCATGCCAGTTCATCCTTCCTATCATGCCGCCGAGGCGCGGTTTCTGAAGCTCGCCATGGTCGAGGGGCTGCTGACGCCCGCCCGTTTGAAACAGGCGGAGGAAGTTCTGGTCCGCAGGCACGCCGCCGGAGAATATTCCTTATCCATCGAGCAGGTCCTCCTGGACGAACGGATGCTCACTGAAGAACAGTGCGAGCGAATATGGGAGCTTGTGGCCGAGAGCGAGGCGGAAGCGCCCGCGGAGGAGGAAGGCGATCCACCGCCCAGGCGGCTGGGTGGTTATCAAATCCTTGAGACGATCGGCCGCGGGGGGATGGGGACAGTATATAAGGCGCGGCAGATGACGATGGACCGCGTGGTGGCTATAAAGATACTTAAGCCGGAACTTGCGCGTGACATCCGTTACATCCGACGCTTTTTTCGCGAGGCGAGGGCGGCCGGAGCCTTGAACCATGGAAATATAGTCAGGGTCTACGATGTCGGCGAGGCCTCGGGCAGATATTACTTTTCGATGGAATACGTTGAAGGCAAAAGCCTAAAGGTTCTTATGAAGGAGGAAGGACGGCTGTCCGTGGATCTGGCGCTGGACGTTATGGAGCAGATATGCCGCGCTCTGTCGGCGGCCCACCGGCAGGGCATAATCCACAGGGACATAAAACCCGACAACATCCTGCTGAAGCCCGATGGGCGCGCGAAGCTCGCGGACCTGGGCCTGGCGAAACGAATCGCCCAGACCGGCCCAAGGGATTCATCCGATACGAAGGAAGGTCTGGCTATAGGGACGCCGCACTATATGTCTCCCGAGCAGTGGCGGAACGCCAGCGCGGTGGACTCGCGGTCCGACCTTTATTCGCTGGGCGCGACCATATTCCACGCCGTGACCGGCGAAGTCCCGTTCGACGGGGAAGCGCCGATCGAAATAATGATGAAGGTAACGCGCGAGGATCCTCCACGTGCGGACTGGGCGGATCCGCTGCTCCCCGAACCTTTTTGCGACCTGCTCTTCCGCGTCATGGCGCGCGATCCGGGCGACAGGCCGGCATCGGCTGAGGAGCTGCTGGATGAAATCGAATGCTGCAGGAAGGCCATGTCCGCCGGCCGTGCGGAAGCCCGGCAAGGCGGCGGAGCGAAGCCGACCGAGGTGCCGGCTGCAGGATCGCGGTTCGGCCTTCGGACGATCGTCGTTTCCATAGCTGCGGCATCCACCGTCTTCCTGGCGTGTTGCGCCACGTGGCGATTGGCATCTGCGGAAGCTGATGCCGCGCCCGTTACTCCATCGTTCTTCGCGGCGCATCAGCCGGGCGGCGCCGCGCATAGCTCCAACCCGCCCGCTGGCGATGGCGGCATGGAGATAGCCCCCAGGCCGGAGACGCAATATGTCTCGGCCCCATCCGCAGATCCGTCCCAGCCGCGGTTCCGGCAGCAACCGCCTCCGCAGCCGAAGGCGTCCGCGCCATCTGCGGATGCCATAAGGGAATTTTGGAAAGAAAGACCTACGGCGCTGGCGAAGGCTATGAAGATGGTCAACGTAGCGCTGCGAGAGCGGTCCGATAGAGAGGAAACGGCCGAACTGCATCGTATCCGGTCGGAGCTGGAGGCTCGGTACGCCGCGGCGGCCGAGCGCGAGCTGAAGGCGAGGTCCGCTGTGGCCGAGGCGCTGTGCCGGGACGGATTCCTGCGCGCGGCCGAGGCTGAGATATGGGAGATGCGGGAGGACTATCCCGAGTGCCCGGCCGCCGATGCCATTCGCGAAAAGGTCTTGGCCGTCCGGGCGCTTGCCGAACTGTACAGGCGGCAGTACGTGGAAAAGGCCGCGGCTCACTTGGCCGCGGGCGACATCGGACACGCGGCCGCCATGACGGAGTGGCTAGCGGCGCGCGCGGAGAGCGACGGCGCCGATCCGGACGGTGAATTTAAAAGGGCGCTCGCGGAACTCACGGCCAGGCTGAACGAGGCCCGGCAGGCGAGGGCGCGAAGGGATGCCGAGCGCCGAGCCGCTGCGGCGCGCTTGGCGGCGGATATGGCCGAGCTGCGCGAGAAGTGGAACAGGCGGGATGCCGAGGCGGTCGTCGAGGAGGTCGCGCGAACGGCGGCGAGGACCGCGGACGCCGGCGCTCTGGCGGCCTTGAACCTGGAGGCGGCGCGAGCCAAGCTGCTGGTCAGGCTGCATCGTCGCGTTGTGGATGGCATCAACATGTCCGGAGGAGCGATCCGCGACGAAATCTTCCTGAATAAACCCATAGGAGGAACCGTCGAAAGCGCTACTGCAAAGATACTGGTGCTGTCCGGCACGTCCGGCAGCATAACGGCCTCGATGTTGTGGGAGAAGCTGTCGCATCCGGAGTACCGCAGGCTGGCGATGCACGTCCTGGGACGTTTTTCCGGAGAAGATCCGGCGGCGCTCGCCGGGTTGTCGTTCGCCGAGGGCAAAGCCGAGGAGGCTACGGCGGCGTTGCGATCTATCTCCATGCCCGACTCCGATGTGCGGGCGGTCCTCGGCGCCGAAAACGCGCTCCTTGCGGTCAAGTCGTCGCGCGCCGCCGCCGACCTCCGAGAGGAAGCCGAGGCGCTCCTCGGGGAGGGACGCATCGAGGACGCTATGCGGAAGCTCGAAGATGCCGGGCGCGCTATCGTC
>CALKMO010000110.1 GCA_937991785.1 uncultured bacterium
AAGTCGAAGCATATCGTCCTGGCCGGCGGCTACAGCCGCATCCCTTTGCCGCAAGAGATATGGACATACGACGTCGCGGCGAACAGATGGGACATCCTGTTTGCGGCGCCGGAAGAGAGCGTCAAGGGGCGCGGAGGTCCCGTCGGATCCCTGCCGTCGGTAACGGCCCGCGAGACGCAAGTCGGAGCCGCGAACGATGACGACGTGCTGGTGTGCACGTTAGGATCGGCCGTCACGTGGGCTTGCAAGGTTGACCCTTCGAAGGCCGATCCGGCGCTCACAGCCGAGCGCGGCTGCGAACCCGGCGCTTATGCGTTCAACACCATAGACCCGGCCGCATGGGAAAAGGCTGCCGCACCCGATCCGGAAGGCGTCGCCCGCAAGCTCCGAGAGCTGCCCGCCAACCGCTGGACCTCGCTGAAATTCCCCATGTACGCCCCGGGCGCCACCAACAGGTGGGGCACCACGGCTTACGACACCGACCGCCATCAACTTCTGTTCTGGGGCGGCGGCCACGCGACCAGCCACGAGAACGACGTGGCGCACTTCGGCCTTCTCGGCGGCTTCTGGACCATCGGCTACCACCCCGACGACCCTATAGAGATCGTGTACGCCTCGCAGCCGGTCCCGCTGAGTTTCAACGACCGCTGCCATGTGCCGATACACGCCTACAAGGCCTACTGCTACGACCCGACGGCCGGCAGGATGTTCTATTTCGATCGCGCGTACAACCCGGCCGTCCGCGAATGGGAGCCGGCGCTGTTCCCGGGGCTCGAACACCGCGGCCCCATGCACAGCCACATGGAGAGCACCCCGAAGGGCGCCGTCGTGTATTCGGAAAAGGGGCTATTCCGCTTCGATGCCGCAGCAGGCGCATGGAAGAAACTGCCCTGGGACGGCCCGAAGTTCGGCGGCATATGGTGCGACGGCCACTCGCTATGCTACGATTCGAAGCGCGACTGCCTGTGGTTGGCGAACGACAAGGCCGTATTCCGCTACGAAATGGCATCCGGCAAGGCGGAAAAGCTGGAGGTCAAAAAACCCGCCGCGCTCGGCCAGTTCTTATTCTGGGGCGAGGAGGTGTACCTTCCCGATGCCGATTTGATCCTCCTTATGCGGCTCTTCAAGAAACCGGACGGCTCGCTGTCAAATGCCGCCTTTGACCCGTCCTCAGGCAAGTTCCTGTGGGTGGACCTTCGGTTTGCCGAGGAGGACGGCAAGGCCGTATCGTTCAAGGATAACCCGTTCAGCTGGAGCGACGCGCTGGCCTACGACCCGGAACTGAAGCTGGCCGTGCTGAACAATTCGAGCGCCAGGAAAGTCTGGGTGTTGCGGTTTGACAGGAAGACAGCCGCGTTTTCGGAAATGGCGGAATGAGGCTAAGGGCCGAAAGCCGGTCAAGAATCGCGACAGCGGAATCAAAGGACTCGAAAGGAGGACTTCGATGAGATACGGCGGTATTTGCGCGGCGGTCTCGTTTTTGTTTGTCTGCGGTATTTGCGCTGCGGGGGAGGTCGCCTTCGCGTCCAAACCTGCCGCGGCGAAGGCCGGCGACGGGGCGAGGGTCAGCTTCGCCGTATCGGCGCCGACGGACGTCGAGGTGGCCGTTCTGGACGCGGGGGGCAGGGTGGTTCGCCACCTCGCGGCAGGCGTGCTGGGCGGGAAGAATCCGCCGCCGGAACCGCTCAAGCCGGGCCTGGCGCAGGAGATCCTATGGGACGGCAAGGACGACTTCGGGAAGCCTGCGTCAGGCGGCCCCTTCAAATTCCGCGTCAGGGCGGGGATGAGCGCCAGGTTCGGCCGGTTCATCGGCGAGGACCCGTATAATTTCGGCGCCCAGGAAAGCATCGTCACCGACGCGCAAGGAAACGTATACATCGCCGGCGCCCGCGGAGACAGCAACCAGATGGCAATGTGCGTAAGGGTGTTCGATCCCGACGGGCGATACATCAGGGAGATCGTGCCCTTTCCGGCCGACCTGCCGCCCGGCTCGATGAAGGAGATCGCGCGCTGGGACGAGGATGCGAAGGCGTGGCGGCCGAGGAACCTCAGGAACCTCAACCCGGATTTCTACGGCCAGCCCGGCGGATACTGGGCCAACCCGGCGCTCACGCTGGTGGGGATCTCCGCGAACGGCGACATAATCCTGACCGAAGGCGCGCGCATATTCCGCCTGAAGTCCTCCGGGGCCGTGGCCGGCGAGTCCTTCGCAGACGGCAAGCTTTGGGGGAAGAAGTCTCTCCCGAACTCCGGCGGCGGCCCGCTCCACCTGGCCCTATCCCCTGACGGAAAATACCTCTATCTCTCCGGCCCCTACTCCTCGAACACCGCCTACAGCCACAAGGCCGATCCCGACTTCCCGCCGGGACGCGTGTACCGCATGGAGATCGGCAAGGGGACGATGGAGCCGTTCGCGACGCTTCCGGTGATCGGAGAAAACCCGGCAAAGCCCGGGTTGGGTTGGGTCAGCAAGCACATATCGCATCCCGGCAACTATACCGTGCCGCACGGGCCGGTGCACGGCGTGGCCGTGGACGCGGAAGGCAACGTGCTTGTCGCCGATCAGGACGGCCAGCGCGTGGCCGTGTTCGACCCGGCGGGGAAGGAGGTCGGGAAGATAGATGTGTCGTATCCCGACCTGCTCGCCGTCCATCCTAAGACCGGCGCGGTATATGTGCTGACCAAAGAGATAAAGGGTTACCGGCAGTACAAGAAGCAGCTCGTCAAGTTCTCGGGCTGGAAGGCCCCGAAGCAGGCGGCCGTTCTGGACCTCGGCACGGACGGCCACTCCATTCCCCGCATGGCCCTTTCCGCCGGAGATAAGAAGACGGTCCTGTGGGTGTGCGGTGTGCAGGGGGGACTGGTCTCGTTCGAGGACAAGGGAGGTGCATTGGAGCCGGCGAAAAATTTCTTCGCCCCGCGCGGGGACGTGCCTCGCGATTGGGGCCGCCTGGCCGTGGACTACGAGCGGGACGAAATCTACGTGTCCAACTACTGCGTCAACTTCTGGCGCTACGAGGGGGGCACCGGCAATGGCGGCATGCTGATGAAGGACGGCAAGCCGTTCTGCGGCACCGACCTGGCCGTCGGCTACGACGGACTGCTCTACATCCGCTCCGGCAACAGTTATTCCGGTCCGCTCGAACGCCGCACCAGAGATCTGGATCCGGCGCCATACCAGGCGATCGGGACGCATATCCTGAGCAAATACATCTATAGCCGCATGGGGAACGGTATGGCCGAGCGCGGGCTGGGCGTCGGGCCGGACGGCAGGGTGTACATATCGTTCATGTATAAGTGGGTTGCCTACGCGATCGGATGCTTCGGTCCGGACGGCAAGCCGATCAACGGGAAATACCTGGAAGGCGTTTTCCCGGGCAAAGGGGACTATCCGCCGGAACTGAAGGCCGCCGTCATAGGCCCGGTTCCCTCGATGAACGGCGGGATCCGCGTGGACCTGAAGGGCGACATCTATGTCGGGATGATGTACCGCCCCGGCGATTTCGTACCGCCGAAAGGGTTCGAAAAAGACCAGGGCTATCGCGTGTCGGTAGGCAGCGTAGTGCGGTTCGGGCCGGAGGGCGGGACGATGGGCGGGGACGAGGGCGCCACGAAACCAGCGTCGCTGGAGGGCGTCAAGATGGTTTACCCAGGGCTTGCGCCGTTCAGCAGCGCGGCGGAGGCGTTCGGCGGCAACTCGTGCTGTGTCTGCCGCGTGCCGAGGTTCGACCTGGACCGCTACGGGCGGCTCATAATCCCAAACGCGATAACCAACTCGGTCCTGCTCTACGATAATGCCGGAAACCTCATAATGGAGTTCGGCAAGTACGGCAATTTCGACTCGCTTTACGTCAACCCCAACACGGAGACCGGCAAGGCGGGGAAACCCGCGGTTGCCGTTCCCGATATACCGCTGGCATGGCCGACGGGCGCAGGGTTCAGCGCGAAGGCGCTGTATGTGCTGGACACTTACAATCGGCGGGTCGTGCGGCTGGAGCCGATGTGGAGGCGCGAGGAGGTATGCGCGGTACGGTAGCGCGCAAGTCTGGCAGCCCGGTCGGCAAGCCCGGATTCATCCGGCGGTGCAGGGAAATGCCGGTTTCCCCTGGTTACCACGCCGTACGGTTTGGTTTTTGTCCGGCTTTACGGTGAAACGCGGAGGGCGGAAATGCGAGTTCGGCCCGGCGTGTCTTCCTGGAGAAACCCGGACGGCTCAACAAGGCGCGCCTTGTCGAACCGCAAGCGGCACAGGATGGAGGATGGCTTCGTGAAACGCATGGGAATAGCGGTGCCGGCGGCGCTGGCGATTTCGATCTCCGCCGGCATCTGCGCTGCGGGGGAGGTCGCCTTCGCGTCCAAACCTGCCGCGGCGAAGGCCGGCGACGGGGCGAGGGTCAGCTTCGCCGTATCGGCACCGACGGACGTCGAGGTGGCCGTTCTGGACGCGGGGGACAAGGTGGTTCGCCACCTCGCGGCAGGCGTGCTGGGCGGGAAGAATCCGCCGCCGGAACCGCTCAAGCCGGGCCTGGCGCAGGAAATCCTATGGGACGGCAAGGACGACTTCGGAAAGCCTGCGTCAGGCGGCCCCTTCAAATTCCGCGTCCGCGCTGGGACTCGCCTGGCTTTCGGTCGGACGCTGGCCGGATCGCCATACATGATAGACACGATCCGAGGTCTGGCATCCGACTCGCAAGGCAACCTCTACATCCTGCACCATCCGTCCAACAGCGGCCCTCCGACGGTGCAGGTATATTCCGATACGGGCGAATACATCCGGACGGCGTTCCCGCCCGCCGCGGACATACCGCGCGAGAGATTGGGGGACCTAGTCTACTGGGACGGGGAGAAAGAGCGCATCATACCGCGCAATTACAACGATATATATCCGCGCTTCCTGCCGTACTTCCATAAGGCGGCGGATTCCATAGGCATGGTGCCCGTCGCTTCCGATGCTTCCGGTATCCTGCTGCATACGGGGCAGTGGATATTCCGGCTGGATCTGGATGGGAGCACCGGCGGGCGGCTCCTGCGCTACAGTTTCCTTTACCCGATAGGGCTCAGCCGTTACGACGCTGCCGCGTCCGAGATATTCACGGCCGCCGCGCCCGATGGCAGCCGGCTCTTTGCCTGCGGCCCCTGCTCGAAACTCGACGCCTCCGGCAAACCGTTCAACCCCAACTGGCCCGCCGGCAGGATATGCACGATGGGCATAGGCGAGGACCAGCACATGAAGCCGTTCGCGGACGTGGCTTTGCCGCCGGGATGGGCGGCCAAAGGCGGACCGCCGCTGGCCGGGATCGCCGCCGACGCGCGCGGCCGGCTCTACGTCTGCGACAGGGTCTCTGACCGAGTGGCAATTTTGGACCCTTCAGGAAAGGAAGCCTCCTCCATGCCAGTAAAGGATCCGTACCGATTGGCCGTGCACCCCTCCGACGGAGCGATATACGTGCTTGCCATGCGCACTGAAGCCAGGGGGAGAACACTTTACAAACTTCTCAAGTTTGCCGGCCCGGCTGCGGAGAAACCGGCGGTGGAGACCGACCTTGGATACGGCCGGAACGCGGGAGCGTTCATGGCTCTGACCGTGAAGGACGGCCGGACCGGCGTATGGGTGGCCGCGATGCAGGGAAACGTCTCAAGGTTGGACCGCGGAGACGTGACGCGGTTCGAGGAAAAGGACGGGGCGTTCGCCGCGACGGTCAAATTCCACGAGAAGGACCCCGACGCGCTCGGCCTGTTCGACGTGCTCTCCGCGGATCCGCTCACCGAGGATGTCTACATCAACGACGACTACTCCGGCATGTACCGCTACAACGGCCTGAGCGGCGAGGGCGGGTCGCTCAAGAAAGTCCGCCCCGATTTCTGGGCCACCGAGATAGCCGTCGGTCCGGACGGGTATCTCTACGCCAGGACCGGGCCGAGCTACAGCGGCCCGCTCGAACGCCTCGACCGCGATCTCAAGCCCGTTCCGCTGGTCCCCGGCGGCACGCACATGTTCACCGACTACATCTACAGCCGCTACGGAGCGGGGCACGCCGAGAAGGGCGTGGCCGTCGGGCTTCAGGGCCAGGTCTATGTGATGAATATGTACGACTGGCAGCGGTATGCGGTTTACGGACTGAATCCGGACGGATCGTTCATGGAAGGCAAATACCTCAAGGGAAGACTGGTGGCCTACGCCGACAGGAAAGGCAAGAAGCCGGATAGCGCGGTAATCGGTCCGGTGCCGGACGCGTGCGGCGGCCTGCGCGTGGACAGCAAGGGAAACATATACGTCGGGATGCTCATGCTGCCGCCTGGGTACAAGGGACCTAAAGTTCTGGAGTCCGATCCGTCGTGGCGATCGCTGGTCGGTAGCATCGTACGGTTCGGACCCGAAGGCGGCGAATGGGTGTGCACCAATCCGCGCCTGGCCAGCCGCGCGCCGAAGGGGATAAGGACGGAGATCCCCGAAGGTGCCAAGGGAGTGTCCATGGAAAACGGCCACTTTCTGCTCGGCGCCTCGATGGTCTACCCGGAATTCGCGCCATTCAGCGGCGCGGCGGGAACGAGCGAGCTGGGCCGCCCGCCGCTGGGCCGGGAAAACTGCGCCTGCCGCAGCCCGCGCTTCGACATAGACCGCTTCGACCGTCTCTATGTTCCCAACGCGGTGACCTGCTCGGTCAGGATACTCGACAACGCCGGCAACGAGATAGCCGAGTTCGGACGTTACGGGAACGCGGATTCCGCAGGTCCGGGAAGCCGGGTACCGGTCCCGGACATCCCGCTTGCCTGGCCGATCGGAGCCGCCGCTACGAGCGATCGCGCGTACATCGCCGACCAGGTCAACCGGCGCATCGTGCGGGTGGACCGCGCGTGGGTGGCGGAGGAGACGGCGGAGGCCAGGTGAACCCGGCCCGCGGTGCGGCGGCATCTCGGCTGCAGGTCGGCCGGCGAAGCCCGGAGGGACGGAGCGCGCACGGTGCGGAGCGTCGAAGGCTGCGCGCAGCAGCGGAGGCCGGTTGAGAACGGAGGCGCCGGAGCGGCCATAAAAAACAGGCGGGGCGTGGCCGCAGCTCGACCGGCATTCCAACGGAGGAGACGGCGATGGGGCGTATGTCCGCAAAACTGGGGTTCTGCATAGCGGTCTGCGCGGCGGCATGTCCGGCACAAGGTGGCGAGAAGGCGGAGCATCTCAAGATGTATCCGCTCCTTCCGCGGGTGTCAGCTCCGCTGCTCGACTCCGCCCCTAACGTGGACGGAAAGCTCGACGACGATGTCTGGCGCAAGGCGGCCGCGCTTTCGCCGTTCCGGCCGTCCATAGGCGGGCCGAACGGCGCCGGTCCGCGGACGGACGTAATGATCGCCTGCACGCGCGAGGCGCTATTTTTCGGGATCCGCTGCCACGAGAAGGATCTCGCCAACCTCCAGGGCAGAAAGGGCGGCTTCGGCGACGACGACGCCGTCGAAATATTCATCCGCGCCGGCAACCTGCCGCACGAACCGTACCACCAGTTCTCCGTCAACTGCGCCGGCGCATACGAGGACGAGTACAACCGAAGTTCCCTGTGGGATGCGAAGGGCGCAAAGGTCGCCGTCGGGCGGGAGGACGGGGCGTGGACGGTAGAGCTGCTGATACCGTTCCGAGACATGGTCCTGCCTGAGGACAAGGACGTGCTGGCCGGTCCGTGGCGTCTGAACATCATCCGCATGAGGCCGATGCATCCGGGCGACAAAAAGCCCGGGGGTATGGCAAAGGAGACGGCGTCCGGCGAACGCTACAACGAGGAGACCGCGTGGTCGCCGACGGAGACCGACAGCAGCCATCTGCCGCATATGTTCGGCTACCTGTTCGTCGAGGCTTATGGAGGGAAGCTTCCCGGCGAACGCCGGGAGAAGCCGTGAATCGGACCGGTGCGCCGGGGCCGGCATCGGAGCTGCGGCCGCTGAGCGCCGATCCGGGATAAGCGGCAACCGGAGGCGGCCGCCGGAGTGTCGCGGCCGCGGAGCGCGGAGGACGAACCATGCTGTCCGTATTTGAATCGGAACGCGGTCGCGGCGCTCGGGCGTGGCGGCAACATGGGCCGCTCAGCCGGGAGACGCTGAGGTGCCATCCGGCACCCGCCGCGTCATGGGCGTACGGGCCTTCCGGCGCGGCGTCGGCGCGGACCGCCGCGGCCGCGGCGGCCGCCGCCTTCGCCGTAGCGTTCGCGGCGGCAGCTCCCCGCGCATCGGCTTTCGAGCCGGACGAGGGAAGGAACCGGCGGGAGGAGACGTTCGAGTTCGTCCGCAAACCCTCGGTCATCCGCGAGGGCGACCGGGTGACGATATCGTTCGAGACAAAAGGGTTCTGCGACGTAACCGTCGCCGTCGAGGACTCGCGCGGCAGGATCGTCCGCCACCTGGCATCCGGCGTTCTGGGGCCGAACGCCCCAGCCCCGTTCCAGAAGAACTCGAAACGGCAGACCGTCGTCTGGGACGGCAAGAACGACAAGGGTGCGTACGTTGACGACAAGGACAGCCACACGATTCGCGTATCGCTGGGGCTGACCGCCCGCTACGAGCGGAACCTGATGTGGAGTCCGAAGAAGCGGGGGCCGACCGTGGGAAGCGGGTTCGGCGTCATACCGCTGGTGGCGGCGGCCGCGCCCGAAGGCGTGTACGTGTACGACGGCGATCACGTCGGCGAGCATGTCCGGCTATTCGACCACGAGGGGAACTACGTCCGGACGATCTTTCCGTTCCCGGCCGAAAAACTAAAGGACGCGCGCGGGGTGAAGATGCTGCCTGGCGTTCAGGAGATGTGCCCCCTTAAGTGGCACCAGGAACTGGTGACCATCCTGACCGCTGCCTCCGAAAAATACGGCGGCCAATGGCCCGCGCATCTGGGCGCACACGACTACGGGCTGGCGATCCGCGCCATGGCGGTCCGCGGAACCCGCATCGCGCTCCTGGGCTGGCGCCTGAACCGGCTCGGGACCGACGGGACCACGGGCGGGCTCGAGCTGACCGGACCGGGCGTGGCGTTCCAGGCCAGGCTCCGGGCGCTGCACGAATTCCCGGGCGGGGTCTTCCCGTTCGGGCCGAGGAGCGCGACGTTCGATCCGAAGGGAGAGTGGCTCTACCTGAGCGGTTACGCCTGGCTGATGCCGTGGAACCAGGACGGGCTGCATGGGGTGGTAAGATTGCGCATGGACGGCAACGAACCGCCGAAGCTCTTCGCGGGCAGCATGAAGCAGGACGACCTGGGAAAGGACGACGCCCATCTTTCGCTGCCCCTGGGCGTGACATGCGACTCCTCCGGCCGCGTCTACGTCTGCGACCACATGAACGACCGGGTCCAGATCTTCGCGGAATCCGGCGAGCTGCTGAAG
>CALKMO010000111.1 GCA_937991785.1 uncultured bacterium
CGCCTCCATCCTAGACGGCATACCCTTCCCCATGGAGCGCGCCTTGCCTCGATGAACTGCGTTTCATTGACACGATTCCGGCGCGCGTGCTACTATGCGCCCCGCGTCGCGGCCTTGTTCGCGTTCGCAACGGGCATTAGCGCAGGTGGTTAGCGTACAAGTCTGGGGGACTTGGGGTCCGCGGTTCGAGTCCGCGATGCCCGAAAAAGGCGAGATGGCAAAAGCCGTCTCGCCTTTTTCTATGTGCGCCCGGCAGGGCGCACCTGCTTGCGGGTGAAAGTCCCGTCTGGGCCCGGTAAGGGGAACCAGTAGCCGAACACCAAGGGTGTCTATCGCGAGATGGAATCTGAAGGAAGGTGAAGGCAAAACGCTGACCTGACGAACAGAAATCGCATGCGAGGCGTAAAGAGGGGACGAGAAGGCATAATTCTTCAAAGTCCAGTACTTATCCGGAATCTCTTTACGTATATGCGGCAGGTATAAGCGGGAAAGTAGGGCGCATTACCCGGGGAGGTCTGGCTGTCTGCCGGAAGGCTACCTAGGGCCGCAAGGTCGGGGGATGGGCAACCAGAATGTCAGTTCGCGAACCGAAGTTCGCGCGAGGCCATAGTAAGTCCAATCAACGGGACTGAAGGGCCGAACATGAGATGCCGATGCATCCCAGAATCTCGAGGCGTCGTTCAGCAAGCTGAACGCGCAGGACGTTGACAAATGACGGTGGAAATCCCGAAACACTCGCAAGCCAAACCGGACGGAATCCGGGAGTAGCGCGGATAAGTGGAACGTCTACAAGCCCGGCGACGATGGATACGATGCATCAGGACACGAGCACGTTGATGGATCGTGAGCATAGCTCACGCGGGTGTTGGAGAAGAGGAATCTGGGGAAAGCCTACAAGCGGGTTGTAAGCAACAACGGAAGCGCGGGTATCGATGGCATGCAGGTCGGTGAACTTGCCGCCTACATACGCATGAACTGGACAATGCTTGAACAACGCTTACGGAACGGGAGTTATGAGCCACAGCCGGTAAGGCGCGTGGAAATCCCCAAGCCGGGCGGTAAGGGAAAGCGGAATCTTGGTATACCTATCGTGCTTGACCGCATGATCCAGCAAGCACTGCTACAAGTGCTCAATCCACTGTTCGATCCGGGATTCTCCGAATCGAGCTACGGGTTCAGAGAAGGCAGGAGCGCGCATCAGGCACTTCTGCAAGCCGTGGAGTATGTGCGGGCTGGTAAGTCATGGGTGGTGGACATCGACCTCGAGAAGTTCTTCGACCGGGTGAATCACGATATGTTGATGGCCCGGGTCGCGCGCAAGGTCACGGACAAGCGGGTGCTCAAACTCATTCGCGGATTCCTGAATGCAGGTGTCATGGAGAATGGACTCATAAGCCCTTCGAGAGAAGGGACACCGCAGGGAGGCCCACTATCGCCGTTGTTGTCGAACATCATGCTGGACGACCTGGACAAGGAACTGGAAAAGCGGGAACTGTCATTCTGCCGATATGCCGGCGACTCGCCAACAGTAGTTGGCGGCAACATCTATGTGGGGAGCCAGAAAGCTGGGGATCGAGTGAAAAGATCTATCACTCAATTCATCACCACAAAGCTGAAGTTGAAGGTGAATGAAGAAAAGAGCGCAGTTGACAGGCCAGAACACCGCAAGTTTCTTGGCTACACCATCACGGGGCGCGCCAAGGCGTCGCTCAAGCCAGCTGGCCAGTCCATTGAAAGACTCAAGGACAAGGTGCGAACCATATGTCAGCGGGGACGCGGTCGAAACATCCGCAAGGTAATCGCTGAGTTGACCCGGACTTTACGTGGATGGGTGAACTACTTCAAGCTATCCAAGGGCAAGATGGTATTCGAGGAACTCGATCAGTGGATACGGCGCAAGCTTCGGTGCATACTCTGGCAGCAATGGAAACGACCTCGGACTCGCTACAGATACTTGGTCAAACTCGGACTGGATGAAGAGCGGGCGAGAAAGTCGGTCGGTAACGGTCGCGGAGCGTGGTGGAACGCTGGTGCCAGTCACATGAATCAGGCAATTCCCGTTAGAATCTTCGAGAAGCTTGGACTTCTCTCCCTGTACACCAGAATGCTTGGGTTCCAGAGCATTTCATGAACCGCCGTATACGGAACCGTACGTACGGTGGTGTGAGAGGACGGGGGCCGCAAGGCCCCCTCCTACTCGATGAGGGGGCGCCAAACGTCGGTAGCCGGCCGCCGCACCAAGACGCGCCCCCTGCGGCGGGCAAGTTGGCCCAGAGTTGGAAGCCGTGCATGCGCCCGGAGCCGTCGCCCTCGGGCATCTCCTGGTGTACGATGCCGCGGCCGGCGGTCATCCACTGAAGCTCGCCGGCCGTCATCACGCCGCGCTTACCCAGGCTGTCCCGGTACTCTACGCTGCCCGCCAGCACGTAGGTGATCGTCTCTATGCCGCGGTGCGGATGCCAAGGGAAGCCGGCGCGGTAATCGTCGGGCCGCTCGCCCCTAAAGTCGTCGAAGAGCAGGAAGGGGTCGAAGCCGTCCTCCTCGCCGAAGCCAAAGCCGCGCCGTAGCCGCACGCCCGCGACCTCGATGGCCGGCTTCGACTCGCGGACGCTACGGATGCCGCGTAAAGACATGCTTATGTCCTCCTTGGGACAAAGCTCGTAAACAGTACTGAATACATCAAGAAAAGCCGGACTGGATAGCGGCGGGCTAGCCGAGCGCGGCTGGCTTGAAGCGTAGGCTGAACTCGGTGCCGCTATCGGCGCGCTCGTAGCGGACTACGGCGTCGAGCTGTTCGCCCAGGACTTGGACAAGGGTCGTGCCAATGCTCCGGACGGGTTCGTTCGCCCAGTCCGCCGCAGCCGTCCGCCCGTCGTCGCCGATCGCGGCGAGGCCCACGCCGCTATCGGCGATGCCCACGAGTGCCTGATCGCCGTCTCGTCGTAGCGCGAGCCGTACGACGCGTTCGCCATCGAAGCCCGGGGGGAAGGCATGCTTGACGATGTTCACCAGCACCTCGTTGCAGATCAGGCCGAGCGGTATGGCTTGGTCCAGCGGTACCGCCAGCTCCTCGCCCTCGAGCTCCACGCGCGGTGCCTCGTCCTCCATGGAGAAGACGGCCATGGCCAGGCGCGACAGGTACGACTTGAGTTCTATAGCGCTGAAGCGCTCCTCGACGTAGAGGAGCTCATGGACGAGGGCCATGGCGAAGACCCGGCGCTCGGCGTCCGCCAGGGCCTTCGACTCCGGCCGCAGGGGATCCAGGCCGCCCGCCTCGAGGCGCAGGAGGCTGCATATGATCTGCATGTTGTTCTTGACGCGATGGTGGACTTCTTTAAGGAGGAGCTCGCGGTCGGCTAGGAGCTTCTTCAGCGCGTCTTCCTCCGCCTTGGCCTCGCTTACGTCTTCGATGATGCCGAGCGCGAGGGTCTTGCCGGCCGGCTCCTCGTAGTAGTCCCATGAAGCGCGCGCCCAGGCGTAGCCGCCTCCCGGCTTCTTAAGACGGAATTCCGCCGCTCCCGGCGTCCTTAAGCTATCGGCGCCCTCATAGGCCGCGGCGACGCGCCCGCGGTCCTCGGGATGCATGAGGCCGAGCCATTCGTCTGATCCGCCGAGCCAGAGCGAGCTGTCCCAGCCGAAGAGCTCCGTGAAGCGGGGGCTGATGTACTCGCGCCGGTTCGGCGGCCCTATCTCGACGAGGTAAGCCGCGGCCGGCACCCGCTCCGCCAGGATGCGGAAGCGGAATTCGGCCTTCTTAAGACGGGCGCGGTTCTTGGCGAAGAGGACGATGGCGACGGCCGCGGCGGCCAAGGCTACGGCCATGGCCGCCATAGCCAGGCGGACCGCCGTGGGTACCGGCTCCGGCGCGCCGAGTTGCCTGCCTCCGGCGGCGGCGGGGGCGATGCCCGCGGCCTTCAGCCGCCTATAGTCGACGAGGAGTTCATAGTCGCTATGGAAGGCCGCATGGCCGCGTCGCGCGACCCTGCCTGCGCCTACGTCCGCGACGAGCGCGGCGAGGCTACGCCCGTGCATGACGCCTGAGACCACGAGCCCGCCGGTCGCGCCCGCTTCGATAACGAAGTCCCAGCAGGCGAATACCGGAGCGTCGGTCGCGCCGCGGATGAGCGCAAGGCTTTCCGCCACCCCGAAATGCGCGCTTCCGGGGGAACGGAGGTAGGATAAGTACAGGACGGCGTCGGGGCCCGGCTCGGCGCTTAAGGCGCGAACCAGATCCTGCGGCTCGAGCTCGGCGAGATCCATGAACTCGAAGCCTCGGGCGTCTAACGCGGCGGCTTCCTTGAATAGCCCGCGGTTGATCCTACCGGTCGCCGTGTCGTCGGAGACGACCGCGACCCTCCTAGCCGAGGGCAGGAGCCGACGGATCAAGTCGAAGTTGCCGGCGACGTCGGGCGCTTCGAAGAGCCCGCTCGCCGAGCCAAGCTCCTCCGGCGTATAGGCGGCCGGGGCGTTTATGCCACCGAAAACGATATCCATGTCCTTGAATAGAGTCTCACGCCTATCGAGGGCGAAGCGGAGCGCCGGATCGTCTATGGCGAGTACCGTCTTCGGCCCGTAACCGAGCCGAAGGATCTCGGCCAAGTGGGCTTCATGGGCCGGCGTGAAGAGATCGATCGCTTTGTGCTGGGCGTCTAAAAAGTAGAAATCCAGATCGAGGGCCGGCGA
>CALKMO010000112.1 GCA_937991785.1 uncultured bacterium
AGTGCGCGAGTTCAAGTTCAAGGGGGCAGGCGAAGGCAATCGCTTAGGCGCGGGGCAGGGCGGACTGAGGAAAAGGGCCGGAAACGGCAAATAAAATAAATAAGCGCGGGGACGCAGAAGCAGCGGGGCGGCCGGAGATTATCTCCGGTTGCCCTGCTGTTTTTACTTCCCGAGGCGGTTTCTCATTTGACGGCCGGTTTTCCTTCAATTGATCGGTTCCTCCTCGCGGCGGCAGGTTCTTGCTTTCAGCGGTCAGTTATTCCTCGCATCGGTCAGTTCTTCCGTTCTGATGCCAGCCGCGAACTTTGTTCTCCGCATGGCTCCGGCGGATGCCGCGGCCTTTATGTTGCCGCGTTCGTCTGCGTACAGGAATATGGCCTCCGCTCCGGGTATGCGCTCCAGCATATTTCGTCCGTCCTTCTGCCCAAGGATAAGCAGGGAAGTCGCCAGGGCGTCGGCTACGGCGCCGGCGCGGTTCATGGGGGGGCCGCTTCCTTCCGGCGGCAGGTAAATAACGGTCACAGATGCCGGGCCGTTAAGGACCGGCCTTCCCGTACGCGCATCTATCACATGGGGATGGCGCACGCCTCTATGGAGGAAAAACTTTTCGTAGTCTCCCGAAGTGGATATGGCTTCTCCCGGCTGCGCTTCGACTTCCGCCACGATGGCTTCCTTATCGCGGGGGTGCTGGATGCCGACCCTCCAGGGCGAACCGTCCTCCTTGCGGCCGAGGGCCAGTATTTCCCCGCTTATCGCCATCAGTGCGCCCGGCACGCCCAGCTCGGCCAGCGCCATCGCGGCGCGGTCGTTGGCGTAACCCTTGCCCACCGCGCCGAAATCCAAGTCTACGGGGCGATCCCCGAGCCGTATCCGGCGGGAGTTCGCATCGAATTCAATAGAGCGCAATCCTACCTTCGCCATCGCGGCGGCTAGCGATTCGCTGTCTGGCAGGGCCTCCTCCCGCCCCGTGAAGCGGTACAACTTCAACGCCGGGCGTATCGTCGGATCGAAGGCGCCTCCGGAATATTTGTGCATAAGGAAAGAAACTCCTAGCGCCTCCGCGGTCCATTCGTGCAGCGCAACCGATTCACCGGGTCTCATCCTGCGTATGCGGGCGACTTCGGAATCTTCCCTGTAATCGCTCATGAGTTCATTGACTCGCTTCATCGCTCCGAATGCGGCCTCGAAAGCGCGATCGGTCAGGACATGGTCGCCCTCGGGAACCGCTACGGTTACGCGGGCCATCGTGCCCATGATCGGAAGCGAACGGGAAATCCTTCCCATCCGTTTGGCCGCCTTCAGGCGGTTTTCATGCTGGATCTCCATGTCGCTCTTTTCGCCTATCGCTCCCGAACCCGTCCGTTCCGCGTTCATTCTATCCGCCGCCCGGGCGGCCGCCGGCGAGGTCCGGTCGAACGGCTGCGGGTTCTGTGCCGCGAAAGGGGCTATGCGTCCAAGCCCAAGCGCGCAAAGAACGATCATCGCCAACGCTCCGGCCACTACAGCGAACTTGCGTTTTCCCATTTGTGCCCCCGACAGATACATCAACCGCGCTGCCGAAGGGATGCATGCGAGGGCGACGGTCGCGCCGGTCATAGGCATGCCGAGCAGCGGGATCATCAGCCCGGAACACAGGTAGCCGCCAGCGGCTGCGCCGGCCAAGTCGGCGCCGTATACGATCCCGCCCGCCGCTCCGGACCATCGATCTTCATCGCACGCACAGTCCTCCGGCGCTTGCGCGGAGGCCCGGCCCGCCCCACGCCTGCCCGATTCCCACGCGGCGCCGCCCCATTCGCCGGACCCTGCCGCCGCACGGGACGCCGCGGCGAATAACCATCCGACGGCGGCGCCGGCGGCAAGGTTCGCGCCGGCGAGAATTCCGGCGCCTCCGTATTCGCCGGCGGCGCGGGCAAGTTCCAGCATCGAGCCGGAGGCGGCTGCCATAAGCGCGATAAAAGCCAGCCCGGCGCCGGCTGCCGCCATCCATCGGCGGGCATCCCGCGGATCCGAGCTTCCGGCCTTTCTCCATTTCGCCGCCGCATCTTCCGAACCTGCCGATCCCGCGCGCAGCCGCAGCCGGCCCACGGCGGCCACGCAAAGGATAGCTCCGGCTCCGGCGCCCGCCATGAACGCCGCTAAAAATGCTCCGATCTCCCCGTAAAGGCTTCCGCGAACGACTTGAAACCCGTTCATCCAGACCACTTCCAGCACAAGTCCTGCAGCGCCGCCGAGGAACGCCGCTGGTATGGACCACGCGATCGGCGGAGCATACAGGCCGGACGAAACGGATGCCGCGACAGCGGCGCCTGCGCAAGATATATCCGCGGCCGGCGAGGCGCCAGGCGGATCCGATGCCTTGACCGTCGGCGATCCGGACGGCGGCGCTTCCTCCGCATCCGCGATCCTGCCGACCGAAGCCGGGGCTAGCGGCACACTGCGCGGCGATCCCGCGCAGGCGGCAGCGCGCGACCGGCGGAGCAAGCGGGCGAGAAAATCCGGCGCGAACATCGCGGCGACCCCGAAAGCCGCGGCCGCGAAAAGAAACCAAACGCGGTGCGGCACCGGGTCCATCAGAAGTTCCGTCCAGAACGAGCTCGACCATCTCGCCGCGGCCTTCAGCATGAACGCCGTCGCGTAGCCGACGCAGGCCGGATCGAAATCCGAAGACCGGCGGAAGCCCTTTTCCGAATCCAGCGCGCCAGCCAGATGCGCGTCGGCGAATCCAAGGTATGTCGAGCCGATCCATTCCGACCGTATCGTCGCCGGACGAAGCTCGCGCCGCTCCCAACGAAGGCGCATCTCCTCGGGGCCGGGCAGGACGGAATCCGACGCGACGAACAGGAAGCCCGCCTCCTCGCCTGCGATCAGGCGCGTCTCCGGGAACGCCGACCTGAGCGCCTCGCGCACTGAAGCCAGGATGAGGCGTTCGGCCCGCCCCTGCGAGCCTCGCCTCCCCGGCAGCGCAAACGCGAGCACTCCGCCGGGGCGCAGCGCCCCGGCCGCCTCGGCGAAAAATTCGGCCGTCAGCAGCCTGTGCTGGGAAAAGGTCGCCGGCATTCCGACATCGAATATCGCGGCATCGAAGGCCGCCGGGTTCCGCCGCAGGAACGCCCTGGGGTCGTCGTACCTTATGGATATGCGCGGGCGGGCGTCGCGCGCCAGAGAGGGCGGTCCCATCCCGCGCTCCGCTGCGGCTTCGGCCTCCGCTGCCGATTCCCCATCGCCGCCGCCCATCGCTTCCAATTCCAGACCTGAAGCGATGCCGGCCCCGAGGAGCACCGAAGCGACGACCCTGTCTGTCTCCAGCAGGGTTATTTCCTCCGGACCATGCATGGCCGCAAGAGTGCCCCACCGCCTGGACAATCCGCCTATCAGCAGCACGCGCGCAGGCCGCTTATGGTGGAGGATCGCAAGGTGCACCATCTCCTCGTCCGCCGCATAAGATTCTGAAGAGGCCAGGAATCTCCCCGAGCGGTAGAAGTTCACCTGCCCTGATCGCACCGCGGCCACGATCTGCCCGGACGGCGCCTCGCCTCGGGCGATCACCGTTTCGCCTGGATAGGCCAGCGCAAGGGACGCTTCGTCGATGGCGGTGCCGAACGTGGTGAACGCGAAGGCGGCGTTCAGAAGCGCTGCGAAGGCGGCCGCTTCGAGGACGGTCGCCCGCCGAAGCCGGGTTCGGCCTCCGCCGGGATTCCGCTGGGTAGAGGAAACGTCTGGTGGGGTTTCGGCGGCGTCGGCCCGGGTCTGACGCTCGCGGAACATATCCGACTCAGGCCGGGCGGCGAACTGTCTGGATCCATAAGCCGCGGTCGCGCGGCGAATACGCAAACCCGCATAAAGAAGGAAGGCAGCTCCGGCGGCCGCGGCCAGGAATAAGCCCGCCACGGCGGCAGCCTGGAAATTCGACGGGATGCCCAGGCACAGCGCCGCGGTTACAGCCAATCCGCCGAGCACGCTGCCGGCGTTATCCCAAAAGTAAACGGCCGCGGCGGCGCCTCCGACATCGGCGCCGCCGTTCTTGTCAGAAGCGTATCCGCCCCTCTGGTCCCGCCCCGGCAAGCCGTAGGCGGGCGTACCGGTCGCGTCATTCTGCCGGCGTTGGCCTTCGGTTCCCGTCTCGCCAGGTGCGGAGACGGCACCTTTTTCGCGCGCCGAGGGATCGGGTCCAGTTTCGCACCGAGAGGAGTAGGAGCCGGGTTCGATCGGCGAGGGATCGTGACGCGAGCAGCGAAGCGGCAGGCCGGCAGTCCATGAGATCGCCGCGGCGAAAACCGCACCGCTCAGGATGCCAGCGGGGGCCATCGCGAGCAGCGTAAGCGCCGCACCGGTCCGAAACGAAAGCAGGACCCCGGGATCGTGCCCCGCCACGGACGGTATGGCTCGGATAAGCGGGATCGTAGCCGGGCCGACCAGCGCAAGCGCGATCAGACCGCCCGGGAATGCGGCCCGCACCGGTAGTTTCGATAACGCCGCCGGCCAGGCTACAGCCCCGCCTATGCCGCCCAGAAGCAGCCAGCCGCCCAGCACCGCCCCGGCGACCATCTCGCTGCCCCAGAAGACCGACATCGTCTCCCGGAAGAACAGGACTTGGAGCGTCAGGGTCCCGCCGCCCATCGCGGCGAGGATCGCGGCGCGGAGGGCGGCCGGGACGAAGCCGCCTGCGGCGAGGCGTCCGCCGCCATCGCCTCGCGGCGCGCCGCGGGTTTCGCCCGACCGGCAGCATATTCCTGGCATCCGGGACGGTTCGCCGCCTGCCTCTTCCATGCAGCCTCCGGAATCCTCCTGGGTACGCTTGAGCGCGATCTCTCCGCCGCGCCGCCGAAGGGACGCCAGGTTCGCGGCGCCGAGGCGCCATCCGTCCCGCGCACAGGCCCCGGACGGACCGCCGGAGCGAGGAAATCGCGCAGGGCTCACTCCCCAGCGCAGTTTCCGGTCCGACCTACCTGGCCCCGTCCAGAACCGAATCGTCCACCGGAATCCTGACGGGCGGCTTCCCGTCGGCGCCGGGCCACACGCCCGGTATCAGCTCCCCGCAATGCGGACATTTGCCTTCAGCCACATCGTTGGACTTCACGTAGTAGTGGAACCGTTCTATCAGCTTCCTGCCGCATCCGGCGCAG
>CALKMO010000113.1 GCA_937991785.1 uncultured bacterium
AAGCCTCTCAGACGCGATCTTTAGCCTTGCCGGCGGCCGGTTCGATCATCCAAAATCCATAAAAACGCGTTCGATCGCCCTTCCGGCCCCCTTTCCCCCTTCTTCGCCTCGCTCTCGTCCAGCCCCCAGCGCAACCGGCTCAACTGTACGGCTGCGGTAAAGTTCCTATTTCATCCGCAGCGCGCGGCGGAAACATCGCCGGACCGCGGCGCGCAGGTCCGGACGCACGGATATCGCCGGCCGCTAGCCGAACTGAAACGGTGGGCGCGAACCTGAAAATTGCCGATAACTTTTTTTGAAGGAGGCAGACGCATGGAATCGGAGAAGCATATCGGATCGGAAGGCTCGGTGGAACTGTCACGAAGCGGCGCGTGTCTGCTGCTGCTCATCGTGTTGCTTCTCCTTGCCGCCAGTTTCGTTTTGGGAAGGAGATCAGCCAGGGATTTGCCGCACGCCAATGGGGACGGCATCCAGGACGCTCCGGCCTGTACCGCGAATATCGGTGCGGACCGGCGCGACCCGTTTCCCGGTCTGCTCAGCGTCAAAATCGAGACGAAGCCTGTCCGGCCGGAGCGGTAAGTCCCAGCCATGGCAAGTATCATTTTGACGCGGAGCGCCCCAGCAGCGCGGCCAACGACTCCCGGAGCTTCAAGGCGCCGTTTTCGAGCTCCCGAGCCGAGATTCTCGTCCCTCCCGACGTTATGTTCAGGTTGTCATCTGCCCTTTCGTCGGCCGCAAGCCCGCCTTCCGCATCCCAGCAGGCGAAAGAGTCGCCGGGGAAAGCTGCGAAGGCAACCGCCGGTCTGCCGGCGCGCGCGCTTAAGATTCGAACCTCCCCGGAGGCTATCGTGGCCAGAGCCCCGGCAAAACAAGCGTCTGACCGGCAGGACGCCGGCCATAACGCTGGCGCAGTGTCGAGGCCCGCGAGCGGCGCTTTGGTGCCGGTCTGTGGATTCCAAGCGAGCACTGCGCCGTCCGTCCCCCTGGTCAGCAGGACGTCCCCTCTCGGTGAAAAGGTGCAGAAAGCGACTCCTGCCCCCAGGCCATGCAGCTCCCTGATGCCCGATCCGTCGGCCGCGTTACATATTCTGACCGACGATCCTCCCGCGGCCGCCAGCAGCCTGCCGTCCGGCGAGAATGCCAGCGAGGAGATCGGTCCGTCGAAGCCGGATAAGGAGAAAGCAGGCGTCAACCTCGCGCGCGCCGGAAGATCGGCCAGCCTCCAAACGCCGACGGCGCTGCCTTCCCCTCCGGCGGCCAGCAGCTTTCCGTCCGGGGAAAAAGCAAGCGCCTCCACGAAACCGACCGTTCCCTCCAGCGACCCTGCCTCGCCGCCCGCCGGGACCGTACACAATCGTATACCTCTGTACCAGCCGGCATCTGCCAGCTTCCGGCCATCCGGGGAGAACGCCACTGAGCGAACCGGCCCGGGCGCCGCCTTGAGCGCCAGCACCTGGCTCCCGTCGGAAACCAGCCATATCCTGACTACCCCGTCCTCGCCTCCGGCAGCCAGCATCGTCCCGTCCGGCGCAAATGCAAGGGCCCACGTTCGATCACCAGGCACTTTGAGAGTTCCGGCGGGCGTCCCGCGAACGGTGTCCAGAAGGCGGACGGTGCCGTCCCCGGCGCCGACCGCCAGCAGCCTCCCGTCAGGGGAAAATGCCAGCGAACCTGCTCGGACGAGCCGTTCGAGCCTCGGACGGATCATAGGCGGCACCTTCGCGATTCCGGCGGAGGCTGCCGATTCGCGGTCCGCCTGGCTGGAGGGCGGGGTTCCCGCTTGATGGCCGGCACCATCCGTCTTGTCTTCGAAGGAAGTCGCCGTTAAGGGAAGACCGCCCGCAATATCAGCGGAACGATTCTTCGTACGGGCGAGCGATGAGACCACGAGGAGAATCGCGAGGAGGACCGCTACGCCAGCGCCGGCCGCCGGCAGCAATCGGCGGTCGAAAAGCACCGGCCTTTTCTTCTTTTCTTGGCCGGCGGGCGCCTCGCCGCACGGCCTTCCGATGGAAGAACCCTCGGCCGGCCCGGCGGCGAAATCGTCTTTCTTCGTTGCTGCAGCCGCCCCTCCGGAAGCGGCCGATTGCGCCCGTAGGGCCGAATCCGATGCCGTATTTGCCGGCGGTGGCGTCCGGAAACCTCTTGCCAGCGCCGGACTTAGATGCGGCGGCGGCGTGCAAGCCGCCTGGCGGGCGCCCCCACCGGGCGAAGGCGGCCGAATCTGAGCGGCCCCGCCGATCCCGTACGGCGGCAATCCGTGCCTCGTCGAGGAAGGCTTCGGCGTGGCGGTCGGCGGCGGAAACAATTCGGTGTCCCCCGTCCGCTTTCCGGACGGCGCCCCGGTCTCCGGCCGAAAGTCGCCGGATACCGCCGGGACGGCCGGCTTCGCCTCTGGTTTCGATTCGATCCTGGACGATCTTCCCCTCGTCCGCACCGCAGCGCCGGCCACGACATCCGACCCGGCGATTATGACCGTAGGAGGCGTGATCGAATCCCTCTTCCCAGCGCCGATGTCCGGCCATGCTATCGCGGGAAATTCTCCGCCTCCGGCGTAGCGCGGTTCAGGCGGCGGTGCGGCTGGCGCACCTACATCGCTCTCTTCCTCTTCGATCTCGACTTTCCGGAATCTTCCCGTCGAGCCGCCGACCAGCCTGGCCAGCGCGGAAGCGAGAGCCGAAGCCATCTCTTCGGGCGTCCGGTAACGTTCGCCGCGATCCTTCGCCATGGCTTTTCGGACGACCATGGCCGTCCTGTCGGATATCGCCGGGAACGCGAGCTTCGGGTCCGGCGCCGGCTCGATTATGTGCTTGGCCATTATCGCGGCGGCGGTCGTGCCGGAATAGGGAGGGGCGCCGGTCATGGCGTGATACAATGTTGCGCCGAGCGAATATATGTCGGCCCGGATATCTATGTCGGCGTCCCCGCGCGCCTGTTCGGGCGCAACGTAATGTGGAGTGCCCAAGGCGGCGCCTGACTGTGTAAGCCGAGTATCCTCATCATGCTGGAACCGCGCCAAGCCAAGGTCGGCGAGCTTGGCCATGCCGCATACCGCGCCCAGATCCCCTTTTCTATTGTCGGCGACATAGAGGATATTGTCGGGCTTTACATCCCTGTGTATCAGCCCGTTTTCGTGGGCTTCCTGCAACGCCCTCGCCACCTGTATCCCTATTCCTATCGCCTCGGCCTCGGGTATCCGCCCCTCCCGGCGCAGGCGCGCCCCCAGCGATTCGCCAGGAACGAATTCCATCGCGATATAATGGCATCCGGACGACTCTCCGACATCGTAGCAGTGCACTATGTTCGGATGATTGAGCCTGGCCGCTATCTTGGCCTCGCGCCGAAACCTCGCGAGGAAGTGCAGATCGGAAGTCAAGCGCGGAGATAGCAGTTTGAGTGCGACCACCCTGTCGAGCGCAACATGCCGCGCCTTTACCACGGCGCCCATACCGCCTTCGCCAAGTTTCTCGATTATCTCGTACCCGCCAAGGATCCGCGTCTTCTCTCCGCCAGAAAGCGCTTTTTTTAGTATAGCCAGCTGTTCGGCGCTTATCAGATTGCGCTCAATCATCACGTCGAGCAGACTTTTA
Organism: uncultured bacterium; assembly: GCA_937991785.1. Taxonomy (GTDB): domain Bacteria; phylum Planctomycetota; class SZUA-567; order H5-PLA8; family CALKMO01; genus CALKMO01. The sequence continues at coordinate 3,591 of CALKMO010000113.1, forward strand.
GGCGAACCTGCCGCAGAAAACGCCTCGGCGACCGTCATGCATTCTCGTATCTGTTCGCGAGTAGCGAATCCCAGTTGTTGCGCCAGCTCGGCCGTTTTTTTCGACTCTTCCGACATTCTCCGAGATATCTCCCAATAACCGCTCTAGCCGGGACCGGGTTCGAAAATCGCACTCCGTCGCCACCGGATCGGACGCGGGAACAACAACCTGCCATATCAGGTTACGCCCCCGGCACCTTCTATTGATCGAGACGGAAGCACCTCCATGCCGATAGGCACCTACACCCATATTCTATTGTATTCGAAAAACGCGCTTCTTCAGCAAAAAAATGAATGGAAACTGCCCATTGATCCGTCTCACCGTAATCCTAGATTACAGCACCCGATTTCCCCTTCAGGCGGCTTTGTTGCATGATTTGTGCTCCAAATCCATGTACGACAAGGACTTGAGTGAAAACGTGGATGCCGCGAGATTGCGTTATAACTTTTTGCTTGGCAACGCCTTGTTTATGCAACAACGACTCTTCAGACACAAAATGTTGACCGTTCTGCAGGCCAGCCGAGGCGTGTGCAGGTCGCAATATATGCGCGAATCTTACACCACATGCCTTTCCGGCATCCTCTCCCTTCCCCCCGGTTACAAGCTAGATTGCGGCATACGCAATCTGATCGCCCGTTCGGCCGCGCTCTTTCCCGCAAGCCAGCCGGTAGAGAAGGCCGCCTGCATATTGAATCCGCCGCATCGGCCGGATACATCCAATATCTCGCCGGCAAAGAAGAGGCCTGGCCTGATGCGCGATTCAAGCGTGGACGCATCCAAGTCGTCCCAGGAAATTCCTCCGCATGTCACCTCGCCCCTTTCGATACCCCGCGTACCTGTGACTGTTAGGCGTGCGCCCTTCAAAAAATCGAGCAAAGCCATGCGTCTCTCGCGCGGCAGGCGGCAGACCGGAGATCCGTCCCCCGCCCCGGAAAGCTCAGCGGCCTTTTCCGCCATACGTCTCGGCATCATTCCTTCGATCGCCGAGGCAAGAAGTCGGCCCGGCGTATCCGAGAACCGCCTTAACAAGAGCGCATCAAGGTTTTCGCGGCAGATATTCGGGAAGAAATCCAACGAGAGCAGTGCGGACGAGTTTCCCATTGCGGCGAAGGCGTTGGAGAGATCTAAGACAGCCGGTCCGGAGATGCCGAAATGCGTGAAGATTATCTCGCCGCGCTCGATCGCCACGCCGGCGCCACGGGCGGATCGCGGCTCCCGGCCGGATCCTTCCACGGATGCCCTTCCTTCGGCGGATTTTCCGCCTTCGATCCCTTCGGCCTGTGGGCGCGATGGAGTCAGGATCGCCGTCGCGTCGGGCCAAGACAGCCCCTGAAGGTCCGCCGGCCAGGTTTCGGCGGTCTTCAAGCCGACAAGCCCGGCCTTCAGGTCGGAAACGCGGTGTCCGAACCGCTTCGCCCACTCGTAGCCGTCGCCGGTGGAGCCTGTTTCTGGATAACTCAGCCCTCCCGTGCATATGACCACGCACAATGCGCGGCGTATAGATTTGCCGCCGGACCGATCCGTAGCCGGCCTGGCGTTAACGTTCCTGGTTTCGGATTCCTCATGCGGCGCCGTATTTGGCGCCCCTCCAGCGACAATAGTGAAGACGCCAGCTAGTCGGTCCCAATCCACCGCCGATACCTTAGCGCTTGTCACGAGCCTGGCGCCTGCGTCGCGCAGTTCGGCCAGCAGCGCCTCGACTACGTCCTCCCCGTGTTCGCTCGCAGCGTACAGGCGCCATCCGTGTTCGACGGCAGCCCTCACTCCCCGCCGCGCGAGCATGCCGACGATTGCTTCCGAAGTAAACTCGCTCAATGCGCGTCCCAGCCGCTTCGCGTTCGGATCTCCGAAACGCCGCACAAATTCCCGCGGCGGCAGAGTGTTGGAGAAGTTGCACCGCCCGCCGCCGGATATGGCTATCTTCCTTCCAGGCTTGGAGTTGCGTTCATATACGGAAACGCGCGCCCCTGTTCGCGCGGCGGCTATGCCCGCCAGAAGGCCTGCGGCCCCGGCGCCTATGACCGCGATATCGTCAATTTCATCTCTGGATGGATGCATGATGTTCTCCTAGACTGCCGCCGCGAGCGGAACTTTTACGGCGCATGTTGATCCAGACGCGGCGCCACTTCCGCCGCGCATGGCTACCCCGGATTTTCTCGGCGAAGTAGGCGGCCAATACATATCCGCTTAACGCACATGGAGACGGCGCAAGCGATCCTCCGCCGCCGCCAACCATGTTATTTTCCCTCAGGATCGGAGGGGCGTCGGCCAGCCGCAATTAGGCCTCCGCCCGCCGCGCCAAGGCCCCGCGCCTGACGCTCCGCCCCATGCGGCGCGAGCATATCTCAGGCAACGGTGCCACAGCCAAAGCCAGCCGTACTAGCGCGTCACTGTCCGCAGTTGCACGTTTTCGCTCCCGCGTCAAGCCCCAATGCTTTCCATACTTCCGGAGTCTCTTCGCACAGGCCTATCGGGCATACGCCCTTAAGGACGCTAAGGGCCTGACGGTAGAGTTTCAGCCGCTCTTCGAGAGGATATCTGGCCAGCGAGTCTCGACCTGATGGTTTTTCCAAGCCGTCGAACAACCCGTTGCTGCTTCCGCCGGCGTATCTGAAAAGGTTGCGTTCGGCGCGCAGGGTCCCCAACGTCACCCGTTCCGGCCGCAGGGCTTTTACCCGCTGGGCGACCCGCCCATAATCAAAACCTGAGATCATAGGGTCAATGCGTATCCTGATCCGCCAGCCAATCCTCTTGAGCCGCCTGGCCGCTTCCAGCCTATTGGCCGCATCCGGAGCGCCCTTTTCGTAGCGGGCTGCAGCAGCAGGATCGTTCACCGAGAACGAAATTATCGCGTTACGGCAAGGCTCGGTTTTGAACAGCGATGCGCATTCTTTCGTTCCGCCCTTCGTAACCAGCAGCAACGTATGCGGTCTGCCGCGCATCTCCGCCTCCCGCCTGAACAGCTCTATAAGCGCCGGCGCCAGCGGCCTGTCCTCCTCGAAAACTAGGCTGTCCGACAGGTTGCCCATGTTCAGGATGTAGGTTTCCAGATCGTCTTTAGCTATCCAACGTCCGATCTCCCTGAGCATTTCGTTCAAGTTGACGTACACCCTCGGCTTCGGCATGTGCCAGAGAGAGGACTTAAGGTAGCAGTACGCACATCGCGGGGTAAAAGCGCAACCGTTAGCGTGCGCCAGCACGAAGAAGTTAGGGCATACCGTCTTCCTCGGCGTCTTCCACAGCAGCTCGACGAACGGACTTTTGCGGCGAAGCAGCTCGCAACCGCGCGACTTTCCTCCTCCCATGGCCGCACCTCCTTATCGTCCCCCCTCGACCGTCCTTCCGCCGAACTCCAGGAACGCCTTATCCGGCGGCGCATCCGCAGCCGGTTCTATTCGAACTCGCAATGCTGCCCGGGCCGCAGGACGACCAGCCCTTCCGGCACCCTGTCGCATATCTCTGGCAGGAATTTACCCTTCTCGTGGTCGGCCAGTTCCTCTTCCGTCAGATGCATCAGGAGATATTCACGCGGAGCCAACTTCTCGATGAATTCGACCCAGCCCGAACCGTACCATGGACCTATCATGAGGGCATCGAGCTTGCCGATCGAGGAGACATCAAGCACCCGGGTATTCTCGTTGTCTCCGTCATGGAAGAACCGGAATCCGGGCAATTCGACGAGGTAGGAATTGTGCTCGTCGCCGTGGTCGGTCCTGAAGGCGGAGACCGATCCGAAAGGAAAACTCTTCGTTAAGAACGGAACTCCGCGCCGTTTGTCCGAAGGTTTCGGATCCATCCCGATCAGCTTGGAGTCCGGCACCTTGCCTTGCAGGTCTCCTATCGTCGCCGCGGGTCCGATTACGGACGCGCCGGTCCTCGATGCCGCTTCCGCCAAGCCGACCGGGTCGAAGTGATCCCAGTGGCGATGGGTGACGAGTATCAGGTCGGCTTTCGCCACGTCCTCCGAGCATATGGAAGGCACGCCCGCCACGCCGCGCATGGGGCTGTAGAACGCGTCAATGTAGATAGTTGCGGAATCCGTCGAAATGCAAAACCCTTCGTTCCCAATGGCCGTTATTATGGTCTTCGCGCCCAATCCTGATGCTCCTTTCGTTCAGGCGGACATCCCGTTCCCGAGTCGGCGCTCGGCTGGCGGAGGAAGTCCGTTCCTGCGCCTGCGCTGAGATCCGGTGGCGGCCGATCACCCGCCACGGGTTTTGGGTGTTGTCGTCCCTCGTCGCGTTTCCGTCGCAAGAGGCGACCGGGTCGCCACTTCCTAGGGTGCGGCAGTATATCCACCGGATGCAATGCTGCGCAACCTTACGTTCGCATCAAATCGGGATGGATATTCCGGCACCAAGCGCCCGACCTACTCCCCCCCGGCGGCTAGATGAGCCGAGCGGGCGCGCCGCGCCCGAGATCTCCGCATCCAGTGCCGGCCGCCTATTCGCTTGCAGGAGGGACGGCGTTATTGCAGAATCCGATCCGTGGGAGCGAATCCGGAATCCGCGGGCTGGTCCCGGAGGCGAGCTTGTGCCTCGGCGTGGACCGAGCTATGGAGGAATATGCTATGGCGCGTCCGGTGACTCTGTTTACGGGCCAATGGGCGGACATGAAGCTCGCCGACTTGGCAAAAAAGGCCCAATCGTGGGGCTACGACGGTCTGGAGCTGGCGTGTTGGGGAGACCATTTCGATCCGTTCAAGGGCGCCGAGGACAAGAAATACTGCGATGAAAAGAAGGCGATGCTGGCCGAGCACGGGCTGAAAGTATTTGCCATCAGCAACCACCTCGCCGGCCAGCTCGTACTGGACCCCAACGACTTCCGGACCGACGAGTGGGTCCCGAAGAAATGCAAGGGTAAATCCGAGAAGAAGCGCGAGTACGGCATCAACGCCATGAAGGCCTGCGCCCACGCGGCTAAGAACCTCGGGATAAAAGTAGTCTGCGGATTTACCGGTTCGCCGATATGGCAATACGTTTATTCGTTCCCGCCGGTGCCGCAGAAGGTGATAGACGACGCCTTCAAGATGTTAGCCGATAAGTGGGACCCGATTTTGGATGAGTACCGGAAGTGCGGCGTCGTATTCGCGCACGAGACGCATCCCACGGAGTTGGCTTTCGACATCTACTCGGCGCAAAGGTGCTTGGAGGCCATAGGTGGGCGGAAAGAGTTCGGGTTTAACTTCGACCCTTCTCACTTGTACTGGCAGATGGTGGATCCCGTGCAATTCATATACACATTCCCAGACCGGATATACCACACGCACATGAAGGACGCGGCGCTGCAGCTGGACGGACGCAGCGGCATACTCTGCTCGCATCTGAACTTCGGCGACTGCAGGCGCGGATGGGACTTCCGGAGCCTCGGGCGGGGTGGCGTTAAGTTCGAGGAAATCATCCGGGCGCTCAACCACGTGGGTTACAAGGGGCCGCTGTCGGTGGAATGGGAAGACAGCGGGATGGACCGGGAGCGCGGTGCGGCCGAGGCCTGCGCGTTCGTTAAGCGGCTGGATTTCGAACCGAGCGCCAGGGCGTTCGACGCGGCGTTCAATGAGAGGGCGTAACATTGCGGCGAGGAGGCGGGGATCGGCCTGCGCCATTCCGCGGCTGTCGGCCGATTCCCGATCCGGTCGGCGATCGGTTGCCGTTTCCGTTTTGCGGCAGAGCAGGATCTACGGCGGCCTCTCCTGCGTGAAAACCTACCGCGCTTGGTTCCAGGCGGGTACCCACCGGCGAGCGGATGGCGTTCCCGGAACTGAGAAGGCGAACGATCGCCCTTAAAGGCCGACAGGCGGAGCATACCGGCGGCCGGCGACGGAGCGCTCATTCAGCGCCCGGCGAACGGGGAAAAGCGCGCCAGGCCCCAGATTTCCTTTCGCTGTAGTTCCGCGAGTTCGCCGGGAAAGGCAAGGTTGGCGGAAACGATGACGCTAGGAAACGCATCCGACAACTCTCTCGATAGGCGTAGCGGAGCGGAGGCCGATATGGACGGGATCGGGCCGGCCAATGACGCAAAGTCCGGCAAGGGTTTTATAGACGGCGTTCAGTTCGGCAATGCTTCGCCCGGCGGCGGATACGGAACGGGAGATGCCGACGGAACGGCGGCCGGCGGCGGAAGCGGAAATGCGAGCGGGAACGCAAATGCCGGAGAAAGAGGGGATACCGGCGGGTCGGGCAACTCGAGCGGCGCCGAAAACCGCGGAAAAGGCGGGAACGGAGGAGCAACCGGAGACGGCGGAGGAAACGGGGATGCCGGGGGCGGAGGCAACGCCGGCGGGGCCGGCGGAGGAAGAGACGAACCCGGCGTAAGGGATCTCCTGATCGAAGACGAACTTAAGGCAAGCTACCTCACCTACGCCATGTCGGTGATAGTATCGCGGGCGCTGCCGGACGTCCGCGACGGGCTTAAGCCATCCCAACGGCGCCTGCTCTACACGCTCGAACGCCTTGGCCTGACCCCTTCGGCCAAATTCCGCAAGTGCGCGCTGATCGTCGGCGAATGCATGGGCAAATACCACCCGCACGGGGACCAGGCCATCTACCCTACGCTGGTCCGGATGGCCCAGGATTTCAACATGCGGGTCCTTCTGGTGGCCGGGAAGGGCAATTTCGGAAACATAGACGGCTACCCGCCGGCGGCGATGAGGTATACCGAAGCCCGCATGGCGCCCGCGACGGCCGACATGCTGGAGGATATAGACAGGGACACGGTGGACTTCGTCCCCAACTACGACGAAACGACCACCGAGCCGACGGTGCTGCCGGCCAAGTTCCCCAACTTGATCGTCAACGGTTCGCAAGGCATCGCGGTCGGCATGGCCACCAGCATACCGCCGCACAATGTCGCCGAAGTCTGCGACGCTCTGGTCCATCTCATAGAGAACCCAGCTTGCACCGTTGACGATCTTATGCGGTTCATCCCCGGACCCGACTTCCCGACCGGCGGGCTGATATGCGGGAGGGAAGGCATAGCTTCGGCATACAGGACCGGGAGGGGCAGGCTGACGGTCCGTGCGAGGGTCGCCTTCGAGGAGGACGACGGGAAAGTCAGGATCGTCGCGACGGAAATCCCCTACCAGGTCCAAAAGGAAGCGCTGCGCGCGAAGATCGTGGAGGCGGTCAAGAACGAGCGGGTCAAGGGCGTATCGAACATCCGTGACGAGTCTTCGAAGGAAGGCATACGATTGGTGATCGAGCTGAAGCGCGGCGAAGAGCCAAGGGCGATCCTCAATCAGCTTTACAAGCATACCCCGCTTGAGACAACCTTCAGCATAATCAACATAGCGCTGGTCAACGGCCGTCCGCGCACGTTGAACCTCAAGCAGATTCTCGAGGCATACAGAGACCACAGGCGGAATGTGATCCGCCGGCGCACTCGGTTCCTGCTCGCCAAGGCGCAGGACCGCGCGCATATACTCGAAGGCCTCCTCATAGCCGTAAACCACATAGACGAAATCGTGGCGCTGATCCGTTCCTCGGAAAATACAGAGGCGGCCAGGAAGGCCCTGATGTCTAAGTACGAGCTGACCGTCAGGCAAGCCAACGCGATACTTGAGATGCGCCTTAGGCAGCTCACAGGTCTTGAGCGCGGAGCGCTCAAGAAGGAATACGACGAGGTGCAGGACAACATACGCGAGTGCCTCGCGATCCTGGCCGACGAGAATCTCGTTCTGGAGATAATCAAGGAGGATCTGTTCGAACTGAAGGAGAAGTACGCCGATCCGAGACGGACGGAGATAGTGGGCAAGGTCGGCGAAATGAGGATAGAGGATCTCGTCGCCGAAGAGGCCATGGTGGTCACCGTCACGCATAAGGGTTACATAAAGCGGGAACCGCTGTCGAGCTACAGGGTGCAGGGCCGCGGCGGAAAGGGGCTGATCGGGCAGCGGGGACAGGAGGACGATTTCCCGGAGCATCTGTTCGTAGCCTCGACCCACGACCATATACTCTTCTTCACCGACGAAGGCAAGGCTTATTCGGCTAGGGTGTACGAGATCCCGCAGCTGGGCAGGATGGCTCAGGGGCGCCACATATACAACATATTGAACATCGGGCAGGACCGGCGCATCGTCTCCATAGTGCCCGTCTCCGGTTTCCAAGAGGGGCATTCGATCATGTTCGTAAGCAGGCGCGGCTATATGAAAAAGGTGCCCCTGAGCGAGTTCGACTCGATAAAGAGATGCGGCATAATTGCGATAGGTCTCGAGGATGGGGACAGTCTGCTGGACGCACAGCTGGTCGGACGAGGGCAGGATGTGATCATCGCAACCAGGCTTGGGATGGCCGTCCGCGTGGGCGAACATGTGGTGCGCGACATGGGCAGGTCGGCGCGAGGCGTTCACGGGCCGAACCTGATAGAGGGCGACGAAATAGTCTCGCTCGTCATAGCCAACTCCGAAGAGGACAGCCTGCTGACGGTTTGCGAGAAGGGCGTCGGCAAGAGGTCGAAGGTATCCGACTACCGCAAGACATCCACGCAGAGGAGCAAGGGCGTCATAAATACGAAGATAACCGACAAGAACGGGCCGGTAGTGGCGTGCCTCGCCGTTACCGAAGACGACGAGGTGATGCTCATGAGCGCCTCCGGGAAGGTTATCCGCTCCAAAGTCTCCGATATGCGCGAGATGGGAAGGGGCGCCATCGGCGTGTACCTGATGGACCTCGAGGACGGCGACAAGGTAGTCACGGTCGGAAAGGTGGCGCGCGAAGACGCCCTGCAGGCGCAGGAGAAAGCGGAAGCCGCCAAGAGGGAACGCGAGGAATCCAGGCGCCTCGCCG
>CALKMO010000114.1 GCA_937991785.1 uncultured bacterium
GCCGCGCCGGGAGGACGGAGGTATCGGCCTTTTACGTCGGCCGCATAATGCTTGAGCGCTTATTCTGTCCCATCCGCCATCTATTCCGTCTCCTGAAAGGCATCCTGCGGCAGGACATGGAGGAAAACCGGGGATGATTCAGGGACTCGCACCCTGCCTCGGAAAGATCCCCGACATCGCAACCATGATGGCGGGACATTGAGACGCTTCAGCGGCATATCGGCAGGATTCTCCCCATTTGTTTTTCCTAATCTCGGATGAAGAAGCCTTTTGCCTTTTAGTCGAAGCCAGGAACGATTCGTGGTTGCGTTCCTTGACAACACCAGTTCGCAGGGTAGCCTTTGGACAAGGGAAATCGGCGCTTGGTTCCGAACGATGGAAACGTGCGCAATCCCCCTATGACAAAGAGGATTTGCGATCATGCTGATCGAAGTCGAGTTGTTCCAAGTGGTAATAAACGAGACCTCCGACAGCCAGGTGGTCGTGCTGAAGGAAAAAGGCGGCAAGCGGTGCCTGCCGATAATAATCGGGATGTTCGAAGCGCTCGCGATAAACCGCAGGCTGAACAATGTGCAGATACCGAGACCTCTGACGCATGACCTTATGGAGAGCATTATAGAGAAGCTGGGCGGAAAGCTGGAGCGCATAATAGTCAACGATCTGCGCGACAACACCTTTTACGCAAAACTGGAAATACGGCAGTACGGCAAGGTGATGGAAGTGGACTCGCGCCCGTCTGATGCGTTGGCCCTGTCGGTCCGCGCGCAAGTTCCGATCTTCGTAGAGGAGAGCGTCTTCAAGACGGTCGTGGACGCGGAGTAGCGGCTTTTGCCAATGCTGCCGCTCCGTTCCCGCCGAACGTATATAACGATTTGCGGTTGCGCGCATGGGGAAACGTCGCGCCGCCGTGAGCGGCAGGGATGACGCGCTCCGTTCGCTCAGGCGGAAACGGCCGGAGACATTCGAGGAATGAAGCTCGTCTGCCCTACCTGCCATTCGCGCTTCGACAAGCCCACGACGATGACTGGCGCCCCGATACTCTGTCCCATCTGCGGCCGCAAGGTCAACGAATCGGTAAAAATATCCTCGTCGGATCGGCCGGCGGTCGGTTCCGATAAGCCGGAGGAGTCCCTGGCGGGGACGCATCCCGGGACGCTTTTGCCCGTTCAACCGATGCCGCCCGCCGTAACCGCTCCGACCGGCGTCGCGCCGGTAAATGTCGGGATCGAACCGGATATCGCCGGGGAGACGCGATACTCCGGCTCTCCTTCTCAAGGAGATGAAGATCTCGAGGAAATCGGACAGTCCCAGGGTATCCCCACGCCGGCCTCGGTGGGGGCGGAGAGCAACGGAGATCTTAAGCCCGGGAACGTTCTGGGCGGGTGCGAGATAATTGAGAAGATAGCCTCGGGCGGCATGGGAGCAGTGTACAGAGCGCGCCACCTGAGGTTGGACAGGGAGGTGGCCCTGAAGGTCCTGCCGGAAGAATTAGCATCTAAAGGAGGGCCGAACGTAAGGCTTCGCTTTTTCAACGAGGCGCAGGTGGCCGCGCAAATAGACCATCCGAACGTGGTCCAGGTATTCGACGTGGGCCAAGAACAAGGTCAATTCTACATAATCTTCCAGTATGTAAAGGGAACGACGTTGGAGGATCTAGTCTCGAGCAAGGGGCCGATGGAGCATACCGACGCCTTGAACGCGATATTGCGCGCCGCTGACGGGCTGCAAGCCGCACACAAGAAGGGACTGATACATCGCGACGTTAAACCGTCGAACATAATGCTTTCAGAAGACGGCAGGATCAAGATAACCGACTTCGGTCTGGCCAGGTTCGAAGACATATCCTGCGAACTGAACACGTTCGGACATATCCTCGGCACGCCAAGTTACATGTCCCCAGAACAATGCGACGGAAAGGAGATGGATCACCGTTCCGACATATATTCTCTCGGATGCACCCTGTATTATCTTCTGACCGGCACGCATCCCTTCGTCGCCGACAACACTCTGGCGATAATGCGCATGCACAGGGAGGCGATGCCAAGGCCGGCGCACGAGGTTAATCCGAAGATTCCGCCGGAGGTTTGGCCGCTGGTAGAACGCACAATGGCCAAGAGACCGGAAGACAGGTACCCGAGTCTCGTCGAGTTTATGGCGGACGTCGAGGATCTTTTGGCTGGCAAGCCTCCCGGTTATGCCTCCGCATGGCGGCCCGTAACTGCTCCGCCGCCGGGGCCGGAACCGATCCGGCCCCTTCCTGAAATGTTGCCGGCACAGGCTCATTCTTCGGGAATACTCGGAGGCAGGCGAACCGCGCTGATCCCTATCGCCGGGGGGGAGATACGGCGAAAGGCCGGGGGTACTCTGCTGAAGAGATTGGCGTCCCAATCTCCGGCGCGATCTCCGGCCGAGCCCATCGTATCGGCGGCGGAAGACGGCGGAACCGCGCCGGCGCGGCGGGAGATGCCGTTCGGGCAGGAAGCTGATGGCGGCGCCGGCCCGGCGCAGCAGCCTAAAGCGGCGGGCGAGGTGCGCGCGCATACCGCCGGTGAACCCATTCCTGCCAAACCAGCGCCTCAATCGTTAGCTGGGGGAAAGGCTGCAGGCGTCCCGGCGGAGGCGGCGGCTGGATCGGAACCGACCGTTCCGCCGACCGCTCCCGCCGCTGCTCTTCCGTCACTCAGGCC
>CALKMO010000115.1 GCA_937991785.1 uncultured bacterium
GTTCGGCCGCGTTCACGCCTGGGGCGATGCCCGCCTTTGAGTCAGGGGCGGAACGAGCGGCAAACTGGCCGTTGCGACGCCCCGAATCGCCTCAGCCATGCCTCGAAGATTGCCCGCCTCGTACGCCGCGGGAACCGGGAACGGTCCGAAGGCGGACGAACTCAAGCGCCTTCCGCGCCGCTGCTATCATTGAACGAGGATCTGCGATCCCCTTCCCGGCTATATCGAAGGCCGTCCCGTGATCGGGCGAAGTCCGGATTATCGGGAGCCCCAGCGTTATGTTAACGCCTTCTTCGAAGGCCAAGGTTTTGAGCGGCGTCAGCCCTTGGTCATGGTACATCGCGAGTATGGCATCGTAGCGGCCCCGCAGCATCCAGTGGAATGCCGCGTCGCCGGGCAGCGGTCCATCGGCTGCCATGCCGGCGCGGAGGGCGGACGCTATCGCAGGCCGTATCGCCGATATTTCCTCGCGCCCGATGATTCCGCCTTCGCCCGCATGCGGGTTCAATGCCAGAACCCCGATGCGGGGCCGGCGGATGCCGTAGAGATCGCGCAGGCCGGAGTGGAGGACTTTCAAGATCGCCAGGATCCCTTCGCGGCTCAGGGCGCCGGGCAAATCGGCGATGGCTAGATGCGTGGTGGCGAGCGCCACGCGGAGTCCGCCGCCCTCGAGCATCATTACGGGTCTTTCGACGCCGCATATCTCGCCGAGCAACTCAGTATGTCCGCGCTGGCCCTTGCCGGCCATGGCCCAGGATTTTTTCGATATAGGAGCCGTCACCAAGGCGTCGGCGTATCCGCCCATACATGCGCGCGCCGCCGCCACTACCGCCTCGTAAGAGACCGCGCCGCCCTCGCGCGAAGGCCCTCGCCTCTCTATCCGCCCCGATCGAGCCCGGGCAGGCGAAAGCCGCAAGCCCGACTCGGCCGAATGGGTAGCGACCGGAACGATTCCCAATCGCGCATCGCCGAGGCGGAACGAGGCTGCATCCGTCGTGATCGGATCCGGCAGCCCGAACTCGCGCGCCGCGGCCGTCGCCCGCAGCGGTCCGAAAAGCAGAAACCTGGCCTCCGATAGCAGGCGCCGCTCCTCCGAAGCCAGCGCCTTGAACGTCACCTCGGGCCCTATGCCAGAGGGATCGCCGAGCGAAACGGCGACGGTCGGGACCTTATCGTCTTTCATTGATGGCGTCCGACCTCTCGTGTTTCGGCCGCCGCGCTGAGCTGCCCTTCCCCCGCCAAAAGCGCGGTCTAAAAAGGCCTTTTTATTCCTTCGCAGGTCCCCATGGCCCGTGGAACGGTGCCAAGGAAACTTTAGGCGCGAAAAGCGTTCCTTCGACCTTTATGCGCGTCACCCTTCGCCGCGCTTCCCCTATTATCTCGGCGAATTGCTTCACTACCGGGACTCTATCCACGAATCCCTTCGGCGCCTCAGGGCGAAGGTAGAAATTGCGGAACCTCCATTCGCGATCCAGCTTGCCTCCCGGTTCCGCGCACAGGAAGAAATCCCCTCCCATCGAGGATAGTTCGAACCTGCGTATCTCGATGCCGTCCGGGCCGAGTTCGCAGTCGAGTTCGCAATTCTCTACGCAGTTCCTCGATGAGGATACAAGCGATTCGAGCGATCCGGCGGCCGCGAGCGGAAAGCGGCCCAAGTTGCCTCCCTTGACCGTGGCCCTGATCCTCCCGGACGGGGCGCCGCCGAGTTCCGTTCGGACGCCCTGTATGCGGCCGGATAGAAAGCCGGAGCATCCAAGATCCCCGCGGCCGAAATCCTTCAGGATGTCGCTTATCCTAAGGTCCATGAAATGGATGTCCGCCGCAAAAGGCATCGCCGTCGCGTTGATGGCGCCGCCGCTTTCGACCGCCATCCCGCCGGCGTTATTCGTGCCTGCGACGCCCGTGCCGACGTCATACGTCCCAACAGTGGTTCCGCTTGAACCTGGTGCGGCGGCGCCGGGCTTTCTCGTTTCGAACGGTCCCATCTTTAATCGGCCCCACACCTCGCCGCCGTAAGCTCTCGCGGAAAATTCTTCGATTGAAACCGCGCCGCCCATGTCGGGGGCGACTATCCTTGCCGCGATCCCGCTCAGCGGCGGTGGCCGATCCAATCCCGTCCCCCGCGCTTCGACCGACACGTCGGCTCGGAACCCTTCTTCGCCCGGCGCGCGCCTCCCCTCGATCTTCCCCGCCAGCGTCCAGTCGGCCGCCATGCCGGTCAGCCTCATGGCCTTCATCAGTTCCCCGAACTCGAGACCGGAAAACTCGGTTTCGAAGGTCATGCCGGGTGCGTCGCGCGGAGGTTTCCACGGGGAGGCGAGGATCTCGGCCTTGCCTCGGAAGCGCGCCCCTAGGATTCGGAACGAAAACTCGCGTACAGTAGCGGAGCCGAAGCCGGGAAAGAGCGTGACCGTAGCCGTAATCTCCTCGACCCCATGCGGGTTCTGGGAGTCTGCGCGCCCAAGCGAAGGTTCGATACGCCCGGCAATCCCGATGGCCACGGAGTCTCCGCCGTTCATGCCGCCGCGGACGCAACCTGATGCCAGCCATCGCTGCGGTCCGCCACTCATAAGCCGCAAAGGTTCAAGGAAGGCGGGGAAAAGAGGCAGCTCGACGTTCTCGAAATTCATCGCCAGTTTCATCGCAGGCCGCCGCTTTCTCTCCCCTTCCGGCGCCGCGATTATCTCCACCCTGCAGGTTACTTTTCCCCCCATACAGTCGGCCCTGACATCCTCCAGGCGGAGATCGCCCGGGGTATTCCCGACGATTATTGCGGCCCGCACGTTCGAAAAGCGGATCGGCCCTGCCTTGGCCGCGGCGCACCGCACCGTTCCGGTCGAGCCTTCGGCGAACTGCAGCGAGGCGATCAGCGCGCCGATCTGTCGCGCCGCGTCAAACATGCCGCCGCTTCCAGGGACGAAGGCCACCGTTTCGCCGGCTCCATCTTTCCGCTCCGGCGCAACGGCGCAGAAGGCAGCTGCCGTCGCGGCCTGCGCGAACGCCAGAGCTATCGCCGTCCTGACGATCAATACCATCAGTGCCTTACCTTCAAAGATTCAGCCCCACGTCGCCGCCATGTGCCTTAGCATCGGCATCTGCCTCCCTTGGAAATGTTCGCACGTTCTCCGCCTATATGCAAGCGATCCCTAAAGGCCGGGATATTTCAATAACCCATCACATACTCGGCATCCCGAGATCAGCGGTCGAGAGAAACATCGCCTTCCCATTCCCGAGATGGCGTTCTCTGTGCCCTCTGCGCCTTTGCGATGAATCGCCGTACCGCCTTCGACGGGGATGGCAAGCCGCCGGACGCCATGCATTGCATTGCGTCTGCTCGCCCGGCGTCTGAAACGGCCATTTCAAGACAAAAAAAACTGGCGCGTTGTTTGAGGCCGGATATAATTTTGGGCAAATGACGCGGGGTGGAGCAGCCAGGTAGCTCGTCGGGCTCATAACCCGGAGGTCGTGGGTTCAAATCCCACCCCCGCTACCAATAAGCCGTGCGGACCCCGGAAGGCATCCGGGGTCCGCGCGTTTTTTCGGTAGAGAATTGCTTCCGGCTTATTTCCCGAGCGGTCTGCGATGTGCTCTGAGGCGATAGGGAAGGCTGAGTTTGGCCGGCCGGGTCAACGCGAAGCGTCGCGCCCAAAGGCTTCACGCATACCTTCGAGACACCTGGCTACGGCGGCCCGGTCTTCCGATCGCGCTCCGATCTCCAGGTCTGCGGCCAATCTCCCGATCTTGCCGTAGCCAAGGGTGGCCGCCACGCCGCGTATCCGATGGGCCCATGCCGCCAGTGCCTCCATGTCTCCGCGTTCGGCGGAGGCGAACGCCGTCTCCATGCCGGCGCGAAAATCCTCCGCGAATTCCGCCGCTATCTTTTCGAGTTCCGGGAGCCTGCCGTTCCCGTCGGCGGATCGAGCCCGGGATCGCGCCGCGGCGCCTCTCACAGCCGCGATAAGACTGTCGGATTCGATAGGCTTGGGCACATAATCGTCGCAACCGGCGGCCATGCATTTATCCATGTCGTCGCGCATAGCGCAGGCCGTAAGGGCAACGATCATGGTGTCTGTCCTGCCCGGCATGGCGCGTATGGCCTTCGCCGCTTCGTATCCGTTCATTACGGGCATTTGCATGTCCATCAGCACGACGTCGTAACGCTTTCGCCTGACGGCTTCGACCGCCTTTGCGCCGTCCTCTGCCTCGTCAAATTGTTCGAATCCGGCCCTGCGCAAAAGCGCCTTGACAAGGGCGCGACACACAGGGTTGTCTTCGGCTATGAGTATGGATATCGGTCCGGCGCCGGCGTCGGGCCGCCTCACAGCTTCGGCTCGGCATCCCGGCGCTGCCGTACCGCTCGCACCGCCCCCCGTCGGCTTATCCGCTCCGGCGGACGCAGGCGCGCCATCGCCCGCGATCGTCGCGGCGGCGACAGGTTTCCCGATCGTCTCCCCGCCAGTGCCATCGATGCTCCTTCGCGCGGGGGCCGTCTTGGGCGGGATGGAAAAGTAGAATGTCGAACCTGCGCCGCGGCAGCTTTTGACCCATATCCTGCCGCCCATAAGGTCTACCAGTTTCCGGCATATCGCCAGGCCCAGGCCCGTACCGCCGAATTTCCGCGTGGTAGATCCGTCGGCTTGAACGAAGGCCTCGAATATGGCTTCCTGCTTGTCCTCGGGTATCCCGACGCCTGTGTCGCTCACTTCGAACAATAGCGATCCGAGCGGAGCGACATCGGACGGCGCGGGAGCCGCGCGTGCCGAAACCTTACCTTTATCGGTGAATTTCACAGCGTTGCCGAGCAGATTGACGAGCACTTGGCGCACCCTGACGGGATCGCCTACGAATACCGACGGTGCGCCCGGAGCGATTTCCATGGCCAACGCAAGGCCTTTGGAAGCCGCCGACGCCCGTACGGCCGACATCGCCGACTCCAGAACATCCGCAACGTCGAACTCCTCGGCCTCGATCTCGATCCTGCCCGCCTCGATCTTCGACAGATCAAGTATATCGTTGATTATGTCCAGCAGGGCGCGGCCGCAGGATGATATCGTCCGCACATACTCGCGCTGTCGCTCGTCGAGGCTCGTCTCCGCCAGAAGATCGGCATAACCCATGATGCCCGTCATCGGAGTCCGGATCTCGTGGCTGACGTTCGCCAAGAATTCGCTCTTGGCCCTGCTTGCCTCTTCGGCTATCCTACGGGCCTTGACCAACTCGGACACGTCTATCAGGTTCACCACCGTCCCTTCGTATCGTCCTTCGCTGTATATAGGCTGCAGGCGGATTATCACGTCGGCATTTCCCATACGGCGATGAACGACCAAGGGGTCCGAGTTCGGATTGGACTTGAAATGCTCCAACGTCTCGCCCAGAAATTTCCGCGTGTCAGGCGAATGGAATTGTTCGAATCTCCTCCCAAGGAGCTGCCCGCGGCTCATCCCAACCAAGCGGCAGAAATACTCGTTGACCTCCACAATCGTTCCCGATGCGTTGGCAAATACTACGCCCTCCTGCATGCCCGATATAATCGCAGCCAGCTTGGCGGCCTCGCGCCTGGCCGCTTCCTCTGCCCTGCGGCGGTCCGTTATGTCGTTGCCGATGCACAGTATTTCCTTAACGGAGCCGTCCTCGCCGTATATCGCCTTGTTCGTCCAAGCCACCCATACGTGGTCGCCGTTCCGGCGCACGTTTTCGCACGTGTTGGTCGGGTAAAGATAGGGGCGCTTGGCGATGTCGCGTATCATGGACGCCATATCCCGACCGCTCGAATCGCTCCGAGAGAATATCGTGCCGACTACATTCCTTCCAAGTATTTCCTCCGCGTGGTATCCGAAGAAAGTCTCGGCGAACTCGTTGAAGAAGGTAACGTTACCAGCTGTGTCCATGCGCAGGATTATGCTGTTAGCGTTCTCGACCAGTTCTCGGTACTTCGTTTCGCTGGTCTTAAGCGCTTCTTCGGCTCGCATGCGCTCCGTGACGTCCCTTATCACCCCTATGGCGCCGCGTATTTCCCCGCCCTCACCCCGTATCGCCTTCCCATGTTCCTCGAACCATATGCCCCGGCCGTTCCTATCTTTGGCCCTGAAGATGGTCGGGAATTCTCTGCCTGTGGTTATGGTTTCCCGGAATTCCGACAGAACCCTTTCCCTATCTTCCGAGACGCCTATAATCTTCAAGACATCGGAAAGCGGGCGTCCAATTATCTCATCCGGCCTGTAGCCGTAGCGCTCCAGGTTCTTCGAAACAAACCTGATCGTCCCGTCGGAGTCGGCGCTGTAGATGATGTCGCTGGTATTCTCAATGATGGTCCTGTACCGTTCCTCGCTTTCTCTGAGCGCCGCCTCGGCCCGGACGCGATCCGTCACGTCCCTGAATATGCCTTCGACGCCCAGAATCTTCCCGTCCGCGCCACGGTAGAAGTGGCTGTCGGTGGAAACGTATATCTGCGAACCGTCCTTCCTCTTAAGGATAACCGGATAGTCTTTGACGTTGCCGCTCTCGGCCAGGCGCGCCAGGAGCTTTTCCCTGTCCTTCGGATTCAGATAGAAAGAATCCGCTCGCCGGCCGATTATCTCGTCTAGGCTGTCGTAGCCCAGTACCCGACAGGCGGACGGGCTGACCATTATCACGGCGCCGTTCGCGTCCGTCCTGTAGAATACGTCCGTTATATTCTCGACGACGCTCCGGTACTTCGCCTCGCTTTCCCGCAGCGCGTCCTCGGCGCGCCTCCTTTCGGTTATGTCGGTTGCGAACACCAGCGCGGCGCGTTTGCCGTCAGGCAGGGGCGGCAGGGGACAGATGCTGTCGCGAAAGAAACGCGTTTCCCCGCCCAGCTCGCTCTTCGACTCTCCGAAATATCCCCTGCCGCTTTCTATCGCCCTCATGATCCCGGCCATGTGGGCATCGGCGGTTTCTTTCGGGAAGACATCCCGAAGGCTCCGTCCGACTATCTCCTGTACCTTCCTTCCTGCCATCCTCGCCGCGGCGCTGTTGACGAATCGGAATATCCCATCTTCGTCAACCACGCATATCGCATCGAGCGAGCTCTCGACCAGCGTACGGTATCTTTCCTCGCTTTCGCGAAGCGCATCGCACGCCCTTTTCTGATCGGTTATATCCGAAGCGACTATCGCCGCCGCGCCCTTCCGGCCCTCAATGCGCGGCAGCGGTTGTATGACTGTGCGGTACCATCTCGGTTCCCCTCTCAGGAAGGTCACGCGCTCGGTTACCATCCTTTCCCCAGACGCTATGGCCCGGCGGATGTCTTCGATCTGCTCGTGCGCCACCTCGGGCGGGAAAAGCTCCGACATTTTCTTCCCGACGATCTCCTCATGCCTTGCGCCGACCCTCTCCGCCGCCGTAGGGTTCACATAAATGAACATGCCGTCTTCATCTATCTTCGCCACCGCCTCCCCGGCGCCTTCCACTATCGCCAGGAGTTCTCTTGTCCGGTTTTCGGCAGCAATCGCTGCCTTTGAAGCGGATTCCACAAAAGAGTTAAGTGCCCCGGCCAGCCCGGAAGTCATGCCTGACGAATAAAGTGGCTGGATTTCCCGTGCGGCGGAGGCGATCGCGCCTAGGCCGCCGGTCTCGACGGCGCGCCTTAGCTGTTCGATGACTTCCTTTAATCTTTCGATTTCGGAACTCGCTCCCATGCTCTTACTCTCCCGTCGACATCGCTCCGCGGACATCGCCGCCGCACCCGGCCTACGCGTGCCGCGTCGCCGTCCGAATCGGGAACTATGCGCGGACGAACACGACGCAGGCGTTCGTTCCGCCTATGCCGTAGCTGGTCTTCATGACCGAGGAGATTCGCGCCTTCCTGGCCGTTCCGACCACATGATCGAGCCTGCACGCCTCGTCCACCTCTTCCAACCCGACCGTCGGCGGGACCAGTCCTTCCCTAAGGGACATGATGGCCGCGATACACTCCAGCGAGCCCGCCGCACCCATCGCGTGGCCCATCGCCGATTTGTTGGCCGCTATAGGTATTTTCCGGCCCTTCTCGCCAAATACCGACACTATAGCCGCGGTCTCGATTGAATCGTTATATGCCGTCCCGGTGGCGTGGGCGTTTATGTGGTCTATCGCGTCGGGATGGATGCCGGCGTCGGCAAGGGCGGCGCGCATAAGCGCCGATATGCCGCGGCCTTCCTTATCAGGAGCGGTCATATGGAATGCGTCGTTATTGGCCGCCCAGCCCAGCAGCCTGGCGTGCGCCGTCGCGCCGCGGCGCCTTGCGGACGCTTCCGATTCGATCAATATCGCCCCCGAACCTTCGGAGAAGACCGTCCCTTTCCTGCGCCTGTCGAAGGGACGGATCGTATCCGGCGCGATGGCTCGAAGCGCCGACAAACCGGCGAAGCAGAAGAGCGACAGTTCGTCGTAACCGGCGCACAGCGCGGCGTCCGCCTTGCCCGTCCTTATCAGGTCCAAGCCGACCCCCAAGCACGCGGTACCGCTTGCGCACGACAGCGAAAGATTCGCGCGCGGCCCGTAAAGTCCGAGTTCTTCAGCAACCGCCGCCGCTGCGTCGCCGAAGGCGTATCGCGCCAACGAGAACCGATGTCGGTCCCCCTTATTGAGCAGTGCCGTCTCGGCCGCCGACATGCCTCCGAAGTTGGTCCCGGTCACCATCGCCGTCCGGCTCCCGTCCAATCCCGGCCCGGCGCTTCCGATTGCCTCCGCGCAGGCATCCCTAAGCATCCTCGCGGCCCTAGTTCGGCATGGCTCGTCGGATGCATCGCTCCCTCCTGCAGCCGCCGGGTATCCCTTCACCTCGCCTGCCAGCATGTTCCTGAACGCCGACGCGTCGAAGGCCGTCACCGGCCCAAGCGCTTGTCTTCCGGTGACGAGTCCCTCCCAAAGTGCCGCGGCCCCGCGGCCGAAAGGCGATACCGCCCCCATCCCGGTAACCAGTGCGGTCCGATCTCCCGTGTTAAGCGCCATACTTTTCCCCCTCTCGCTGGATCTCCTCAGTATCCCCATAATAAGTGCCGCCTTCCCGCGCAGCGCTCGCTCCGGGAATCCCCAAGCCAGGGTAGTTCGGCGCGCGCACCCATAAAACCCGCCGCGTCAAGAAAAATCGCCGACAGGTCGCGAAAACGCTCGCCTGTCTGATTCTACCACATCGGAAGCATTATCGGCATACACGAAACTGAAGGTGGTGCATGGCCGTACTGCAGAAAGTTTCACCGTCCGATGCCGATGTTCTTTTCAGAAAGGTTTGTCGGAAAGGGACTTTTTGATGAAGGCGCGGTGATGGTGATGTTAATGGCAGAACGAAATAAGTTGCGGCGCACGTTCTGCGGCGCGCCTTAACGATCCGGTTGCGATGTGGACTTGCGGGGCGTCTGTTCGGCTAAGATTCGGAAGCGAGGCGATAGGACTTGTTTAACGCTTGGCGCCCTACGAAAACTTTTTTGGGGAAATCGAAGGAAACGAAAAGTTCAAGGCAGGCGCTCTCTCTAGGGCTCCGTGGTAAAGCCGTTCCGGCTCCGTAGAATCCCCCTGTCATCCGCAAACATCTCAATCGGCTCCGCCTTAACGAGTAACCTTGGCTGCGATAGGTGCGCCACGTATTTTAAAGGCAAAGACACGCCCGGCCATAAGATGGGAGCCAAAGAGAGTCACATGGCGGTTTCCGATCGCTTCGATCCGGACCGCGCTATCGGAACGGCCAAGGAAAGGCCTCCGTCTATCGCGACAACCTGGCCGGTAATGTACGCAGCGCATGGTTCGCACATGTACGCGACAAGCGCCGCTATATCGGCCGGCGATGCGAACCTGCCGGCAGGGATCCTTGCCTGCAGATCCTCCTTCGCGGCGGGCGATAACCCAGCCGTCATATCCGTATCCGCAAACCCCGGGCTGACGACGTTTACCGAGCACCCATACTGAGCCATCTCCACGGCGAGCGACTTCGCCAGCCCGTGAAGGGCAGCCTTCGATGCGGCGTAAGCCGCCCTGCCCTGAGCCCCCATAGTTCCGGCTTGGCTGCCGATGAAGATGATCCTGCCGTGCCGCTCGCGCCTGACGAATTGGAAGATGGCGCGGCATAAGAGAACCGCGGCGCGGGCGTGCAGGTCCATTGCTTCGCGGTAGTCTTCCTCCCGAACCAGCCCGATGGGAACGTCCTTCAGGACGCCGGCGGCGTGGACGAGTATGGTCGGGGCTCCGATCGTTGCAGATACTTTTTCGACGAGCGCGGAGGGCGCGTCCGGGACCCTCAGGTCAGCGCTGAATATCGCAGCTTTGCCTCCTCGCGAGGCAATGGCCGCGGCCGTTTCCTCCGCCTTGTCCGCGTTGCATTTGTAATGGACGGCGACAGCCGCTCCTCTCTCCGCCAGTGCAAGGGCGCAGGCCTTCCCGATTCCGCGGGAGGCCCCGGTTACGAGGGCGACCTTGCCGCTGAGCGGCCCGGTCGTATGCGCTTCCTCCAAGGTCAGATCCTCCCCCTTCGGCGCGCCGCACGGCGCCGGTCGCAGCCTAAAATCAGGCGGCTTCGCGTCCATAGGCGCCGCCGTTCGAACTCGAAGGCGTCCATACGGTTTTCATTTCCCCGCGCGCCGCGCGGCCCGAAGCTCATCCAGCTTCGCTCGCACCTTCTTGAGATCCTCCCAGACGGTCCGCCTTACCTCTTCGGTGTAAGATCTTAGCACGTACGCCGGATGGTACGTGGCCATAGTCGCTATGCCGCGGTATTCGTGGAATCGGCCGCGAATGGCGCCTATGCCGAGTTTGGTGCGAAGGAGAGTCTGGGCGGCAGGCGAGCCGAGGGCGCATATGACAAGCGGCCTTATAGTTTCGAGCTGCTCTTCGAGATAAGGGCTGCACAGGCGCACTTCGTCCGGCGCCGGAGTCCTGTTGTTCGGCGGCCGGCATTTGAGCACGTTGCAGATGTAGACCTCTTCGCGTTTCAGCCCCATCGCGGCTATCATCTTATTCAGGAGCTGGCCGGCCCGTCCGACGAACGGCAGCCCCTGTACATCTTCGTCGGCCCCTGGCGCCTCGCCTACGAAGACCAGTTCGGCTTCCGGGTTCCCGTCGCCGAAAACCACGTGCGTCCGGGTTTTGTGCAATGGACAAAGCGCGCACGCCATGGCTCGCTCGCGGATGGCGTCGAGCATTTCGCTCTTCGATCCGCGCGGACTGTCGTACGCGGCGCCGGCCGCTTCGAAAAGTGAATCCTCGCGCCGTACGCGGATCGTCCCCGCTTCCACACCGGCGGCCGCCACGGATGGCGCTTCGGCGCGGGCGGCGCCAGGATAGGACGCGGTGTCGCACGGCGAAGCGGCAGGCGGCTTCCCGCCCACGGCGGCGGAGCACAAATCGGGCCGGCCATCGCCTTCAACGGTCGCGCCCGGGTTGGCGGCGGCGGGCACCGCTCCGGTACAAGAGACGGCCGAGGCCGCCGGCGTGCTGTCCGCGGGATGGCCGGAGTGGCCGGCCTGAACGCCGGAAGCCGGATCGGTCTGGCCGGTGCACGGCAGCAACAGGAATCGTATCCCGGAAGCCTCCAGCATTTCCATTCGCGCCATCAGCCCGCGGACCGGGTCCGTCCCCTCGTTTATTTTCCCCATCCTTCGTCGCCTCCCGGGATGATTCCTCCGCCCGGCGTTTTTTCAGACCTCGCCATGCCGGCCAAAGGACAGGCTCCGGTGCTGGACGGCCGTTCCTCGATCTCCGTGGCGCGATTCGCTCCCCATTCGCTCCGCGAGAACCACGCCATCAGCAGCGCCCATACCGCCCACAGGACCAGAAAGACGCGAAACGCGTACGGCCGCCGGAAAATTCCTTCTCCGGGCGCATTCCCCGGCCGCGCGCCAGCCGATTTTCCCTCCCGACGATCCGTTTCATCTGTTGAGGCCCCGTTCGTTCGCCGGAAGCCGGCCCCGTCCTCCTTATCATCTCCGCGTCGCGGCATCGGTCCTCTCCTCTCAACCCGGCAGCCTCACCGAACTGCGCTTCCTCCGGAACCGCAGCGGGGCGATATCTACTCGCCATCGCCTTCCAAGCCCGGGAACAGCCGCTCGGCGCGCACCGGTTTGCCGCCGGCGTCAAGCAGCAGGCTCCTCGCGAGCCTTTCGCGAAGCCATGCCCGGCTGGCATCCTCGATCTTACGAACGCGCAGCTTATCGTATATCTCGCCGTACACTTCGTCCAACGGGGCGATTCCGGCTTCCCGGCGGCCCTCGACCTTGAATATCCACCATGCGCGGCCCGTGTCGACGGCATCGGTCACATCGCCCGCTCGAAGCCCGGACAGGGCTGCCTCTGCGGCGCGTCCAAGGCGCGCCGGCTCAATGAACGGATCGCCGCCAGCGCCGATGATCAATCCGCCCCGGTCGCGAGTTTCCGAGTCATCGGAGTATCTGCGGGCAAGTTCGCCGAAGTCCTCTCCGCGGCGAGCCCTGGCGACGATCTCCTCGGCCAATTCCAGCGCACCCTCTCGGAACCTTACGGCCCCGGTTTCCGGATCCGAGACGGTCTTTTCTATTGCGATGCGCCGGACCTTCCACGCCGCCGGCCTTGTAAATTCGCGCTTGTTCGCCTCGTAATACTCC
>CALKMO010000116.1 GCA_937991785.1 uncultured bacterium
GTCGAACAGATCGAAACATATGCTCAAAATTTCCCTGTCGCCGCGGAACGGATTGTCCGGGTGGTCGAGCGTATAGAGATGTGCGGCCGCGTAGGCGGGGCTTATCATGGCGGTGTCCGCCATGTACCCGGCGCCCTCGGCGCCTTCAGCTTCGGCCTTCTGCGCCCGGATTATCTCCGGGATCAGCGGCTTCAGCAGTTTCATGCCAAGGACCTGGCGCCTTACGGCAAGGTCGCGTATCCGCATCTCCTTCGCTCCAGACATACAGCGATCCTCCTTATTATCTCGAACCTTGGATGTCTTCCCAAGAGTCCCGAGACCGCCGGGAACCGGTACGATTCGCACGGTGCGCGCCCTGTAAGCGTAAGACCCTCGCGTCGCTGTTCATTTCGGCATCCTAAGTTACGGCACCAACCGACCGCCCGGGACGATATTCCCATACGTCCTTGCCATATAATTCAGGGCATAACTCCCATAAGGAACAAAGAGTTGCGCGCAAAGGAGGCTCGCGAAGCTCTCGCCGCAAACCATTATGCCGCAATGCGTTACGGTCCCCTTCGCGATAAAGCTTTTGCACCTTCGAAGGTCCCAGGTTGTCCGTCCATATCAGGAGCATTATGCTGTTCGGTCCGATGTCGCGCATTTTGCAAAGCTTGACAGAAACCGTCAAGGTGGTAAACTTTCTTATGTTGGGAACCTGTTAAGGGGGGAATCCTCCCCAGATAAAGGCAAAGGGCATGGTTTTATGGCTAAGAAAGGCTTTGTTCCGACAGGCGAGCTGAAGAAGAGGGCCGATGCTCTTGTGCACGAGGTTTCCGCCACGGGCGAACCGTGTTACATCACTGAAGCAGGCAAGGCGAAGGCGGTGCTTCTCGATGTCCATCGTTATCATGCAATGATGGATCTGATCGAAGAAGGAGAGTCCTTATCCCCACAGCAGATGCAGATGCGGATGAACGCAAGCATACGCAATTTCCTGTCCGGCGACCGGTGAGAGGCCGCGCAATCCCAGGCGAGTTTTCCAGGCTTCTTTCAGCTTCCCTTTCCGATTTATTTTACTTATCCTACTGCTCGGCTTTGCTTTTTTGTTCGGCGGAGCCATATGCTTTCGATACTTCAATAATGTGCGGCGGTTCCCGTTTCGCTGGAGCATGGGGTGGCCGCTTGGCCGCACTATAAGGCGGCGATTGACGTGGAGGATGGATGGACGGAGTCGCAAGCTCGAGCGTCGCCGGCTGGGCAGGAGTCCTCGGCGGCGAGGACCTGCGCCGATACGTGGATCGGCACGTGTTGCCGCTAGTGCGGATGCCGGGCCAATACATAGGGCGCGAGCTGAACGCCGTAACAAAGAATCATGCGAAGGTCGCGGCTACGTTCGCGCTGGCCTATCCCGACGCCTACTCGATAGGGATGTCCAGCCTTGGCATTCACGTCCTGTACCACGTCCTTAACTCCCATCCGGATATAGCCTGCGAGCGCGCGTTCTGCCCGATGCCCGACGCCGAGGCTGAGATGCGCGCCCGCGGCGTCCTTCTGTATACCCTGGAGAGTTTTACGCCCGCCCGGAACTTCGATGTGCTCGGATTTTCGATGGGCTACGAGCTCTGTGCCACCAACGTCCTTACGATGCTGGACCTGGCCGGCATACCGCTCTTGGCGGAAGCCCGCGGTCCAGAACATCCGATAGTAGTGATAGGCGGCCATGCGGCCTTTTCGCCGGAACCGATGGCGGATTTCACGGACGCCTTCGCGATCGGAGACGGCGAGGAATCGGCCGTCGAGATCGCGCTGGCCGTGGGCAGAATGCGCCGCGCGGGCATGGGACGCGAGGAGATGCTCTATCGGTTGGCGCGCGAGGTGCCAGGCGTTTACGTCCCGCGTTTCTATAGACCGGTTTACGGCGCCGGAGGACGGATGATCGGGTTCGATCGCCTCGGGCCCGGTCTGCCCTTTCCCGTCCGGCGACGCATCGTTTCGAGCATCGAGGAAGCGCCCGCTCCAACCCGCCCGGTGGTGCCGTTCGTCCAGACTATCCACGACAGGTATGCCGTCGAGATAATGCGCGGATGTCCGAACGCCTGCCGTTTCTGCCAGGCTGGGGCCGTAACGAAGCCGGTACGCCTGCGATCGCCGGGGAGGATAATGGCCATCCTGCGCGAGGCTATAGCGAATTCAGGCTACGATGAGATCGGCCTGCTGTCGCTGTCCAGCGGCGAGTACCCGGGGATAGAAAAGCTGGCGGCGGAGATACAGGAAGAGTTCCGGCGGCGGCGCGTGAGCGTTAGCCTGCCGAGCATGAGGCTTGGGAAAGGGTTGGTATCCCTGGCCGCCGAGGCAGGGCGCGTGCGGAACCCCGGGCTGACGCTGGCACCGGAGGCCGCGAGCGAACGATTGAGACGCATAATCGGCAAGCGCGTGCTAGATGAGGACCTGTTCGATGGCGCGGCGGCGGCCTTCCGCGCGGGATGCAGAGCGGTAAAGCTCTATTTCATGATCGGACTGCCGGGCGAGACGGACGACGACCTTCGGGCGATCGGGGCGCTGTGCGAAAAAGTCTCCCGAATAAGACGCGAAGCGGCCGGCGGCGCGCCGGCGCGCGTGACGGCGTCGGTCAGCTCGTTCGTTCCCAAGGCCGGGACGCCGTTCCAGTGGGAGCCGATGTGCCCGCGGGATGAGCTCAGGCGTCGCCAGCAGATCGTGCGGGCATCGTCGCGCGACCGCCGCGTCAAGTTCAAGTTCCACGACGCGGAGGTTTCGTTCCTGGAGGGCGTGCTGGCGAGAGGCGACAGGCGCGTCGGGAGGGCGATACTGGAGGCATGGCGGAGAGGGGCGAGGTTCGACGGATGGGACGACCGCATGGATCGGGTCGCGTGGGAGGCGGCCTTCGCCGCCGCGCGGGTTGATCCGGAATTCTATGCGACTAGGGGCCGCGAACCGGACGAGTTCCTGCCGTGGTCGGTAGTCGAGACAGGTGCGGGAGATGTGTTCCTTGGGCGCGAGAGAGAACGCGCCGCGGCTGAGGCGGCCGCCTGGCCGTCAGGCGCCGGGGCAGGCGCGGAAGACGCCCGCGATCGCGGATGGCTGGACGGAGAACGCCGATGAGGTGGGCGCACGGAAGACGGCAAGGATTTGCCCGCTGAACTGATTTTTTCCGGGCAACCTGAGAATGCCGAGGCTTGACAAAGCGTCATAAAAGGGCTAGGAAACCGAGTGACCGCACGGCGGAATT
Source organism: uncultured bacterium (assembly GCA_937991785.1). Classification (GTDB taxonomy): domain Bacteria; phylum Planctomycetota; class SZUA-567; order H5-PLA8; family CALKMO01; genus CALKMO01. The sequence goes on from CALKMO010000116.1 coordinate 3,230, forward strand.
GGAGGAGGCGAACCGCATGAAACCCGTTCGAACGATTGTTCTTTGCCTTGCCGCCTTTGGGAGCTTGGCGGCCTTCCGAGGAACAGGGGACTCCGCGGAACCGATGGAGCGGGAAAAAAGAAGTCCGGCCGACCTGATAAGGATCGTGAAATCGGCCGCGCACGTGGAGGACCGCGACGCGGCCATAAAGGCGCTCGGAGATATAACCGACGAACGCCAGCTCGAAATGTACAACGTCCCGGACCTCCTGTTGGATATCGCGCAGAACAAATCCCATCATCCAAGGCTCCGCGACCGCTCCATCCGCTCGATCGGCAACATTACCATGCGGTCGAAGACCTCGCTCCGCGAAAGATACATGACCCCCTTCGCAAAACTTCTAGAGGACAGGAAAGAGGACCCGAACGTGCGGCACGCGGTGCTGGAGGTCTTCAAAAACATCCTGCGCTTCGGAGAGGTGAAGGACCGCAAGACCATGGAAACGGTCGAGAAGGTGGCCGGGGACAGGCAGGAGGAACCCTGGCTGCGGGCGGCGGCGTTCGACTGCATGGGAGAGGTGGGCACCGACGAGAAAGGCATGAAAACGATACTGGCCAATCTCCGCGAAGGCACCCCCGAACTCAAGCGCGCAGTCCTCGACGCGCTTCTCAAACGCATAAGGGAATCGGACGCCCAGCTGGATCTGCCGACCGTCAACACATTGATCGGCATCCTGCAGGACAAGGATGTAAAGCCAGACGCTCGCGTGGCCGCGATGAAGGCCGTCGCCGAAAGCGGACGCAAGGGAGGGCCGGGCAAGGCCGCGGCGCCCGAGATATTGAAGATAATGAAAGACGGGACGGACATGGCGCTGGTCATCGGCGCTATCGAGGCGATGGGCATCCTGGCCGACGAGGGATCCCTGCAGGCTGTGCTGGAGATAAGCGAGGAAAAGTTCTTCGCGGGCGATGATGGCGCCCCGGCCCGCGCCGCCATATGCAGGGCGCTCGGCGGCTACTTGACCGCATTCGAATCCAAGTCCAGGTCGCAGGCGGAAGAGATCGGCAAACAGTGCCGCGACCGGCTCATGAAATACATCGAAACCGACAAGAACATGGGCGTGAGGCGCAGAGCCATATACAACCTCGGCCTGATGGCCTCTCCGGCATACGATTCCCTCAAGAAGCCGGCGGTGGATCTGCTGATAGACGAGCTGTACGGCGTGAAGAAGGCCGGCTCGGCCGGCGGCGAGATGCTGGAGCTGATAGTAGAATCCTTGCGCTACCTGACGCGCGTAAATCACGGAGACGACGTGGACAAATGGGACGATTGGTATAAGAGGACCTACGGCGCCGGGGAGAAGGAACGCAAGAAGTAGACGGCGTCCGCGCGCCTCCCACCATCCCTACCGCTCCCCCAGGAAAGCATCGAGGTTCGCCGCAAATATCCGCCGTTGCGAGGCCTTAGGCACCTTCAGCTCTCGGAATATGGCTTCGTCCTCCGCACGGACATCCTTGAGCCATGCCAGCGAGGAGACCGTGCAATCGGACCCGAAGATCAGCCGGCCGTCACCGATGTATGAGAGCGCCTTGCGGAGGGCGTCCTCGCGCCAGGGCCGGTGGGCGCCCGGCGTTATGTCCACCCACATCTGGTACTCGCCGTCGTTCCAGCCGGCGACCTCCCCTCGTTTCGCGGCCGCCCGGAACCGCCCCGCCACCGCCAGGCACTCGTCGGTCCACGGCCAGGAAATATGGGCTAGGGCGAAGCGCAGACGCGGAAAGTTCAGCAACGCCTCGTAGTAGACAGGTCGGCAGAAGCGGGAGGAATCCATGAATGCCCAAAGGATGCCGGAATGGAACAGGACGGGCAGACCCGTCTCCTCTATCGCGGCGTATACCGGGAATATCTTTTCGTCGCAGGGATACCAGTGGTTCGGCATCATCTTTATGCCCGCCGCGCCCCTGTCTTTCGCCCGCTTGACTTCGTCCGGCGCCTTCTTCAGCCGCGGCTCTATGAACGCGAACGGTCGTATGCGGCGCCTGTCGGCGGCCGCGAACCGCAGGACCTCGTCGGTGGATTCGCGCTGACGGCGGATCGAGTCGCCCCTATAGGGCGCAAGTATCACGGCGCGATCCAGCCCGGCCTTGTCCATATCGCGCAGGAACTCCTTCCCGTCCTCGCCGCCCTTCATGTGGATGTGGCAATCGCAAAGCTTCATGGCATCGCCTCCTGAAGTACTCCGGGGCTCCGGCGGCGCAAAAGTCCGGAGCCGCGGCAGGATTCGCAATGGCGCGAGCCGCATTGCCTGCGCCGAGAGGCGAACCGCGGCAGCGGGGCGGCCGGGCGCCTGGTCAATCGTCCTTCAGGCTTCCCCCGGAGAAAATACGGGAATATCGGCCGCAAACTGCCGCGCTCGCCACGCTTCTTCCCGCCGCATCCCTCCCCGCGGATCTTTATCCCGCATTCCCGCCTAAGCCGGCGTGCGCAGCGGATCCGCCCGCCGTCTTTCGCAGCTGCGCCTTGTATTTCGCAAGCGAGGCATCGAGAAAACCGTCGTAGGCGCCTGAGGCGAAATCCGGAAATGTCCAAGGCAGCGGCGTCCATCTTCCGTGCCTGCGGATGAGCGTCACCTCGGCGTATATCCCCCGGGACAGGTATATCCGTTGCTCCCGGTCTTTTGTGGATGCGAGAACCAGTCTGTCGCGCGCCAGGTAGCCCGGATCGAGGTTGGCCGGGCGCGAGACGGCTCCGCGCGCCAGTCTGGTCGCTATATCGGCCTCCATCCGCTGCGTCGCTAGCTTCCAGTCCGCCAGCGCTCCCGGATCGGCAAGCCTTTCGAAGGCCCAGAGTACTCGCAGCAGAGAATCGCCCATCTCGCCGCGGTAGTAGTCGGTGAACTCGAATGGGATCGGATCGCTGGCGATGTCCGTAGGGCCGAAAACGGCGGCCAGGCTTTCGCGGGCGGCCTCCATCGCCGCCTCGCCCGCCGCCAGGACCGCCGCCACCGGCTTCACCGGTATCGGAGCGCCTACGATGCCCAACCGGCGTCCTCCTTCCGCACCCTGAGCCGGCGCTCGGCGCAACGCCGCCGTAGGCGCCTCCTTCCGGATGAGGTTCGCCGCAGGCGTCCCGCGTGGAACGCGCAGCAATCCCGCCGTAGCGCAAACGGGGCTCGCGCTTGCCGTCCTCGCCGCAGCGCCGGAACCGGATTACCGGCGGAAGTTCCACGCATCGGAGGAATATTTCGACGCCGCCAGCTCCGCGCCGGCCGAAAGCTCCGCATCCGACGGTCCATCGGTCCTTTCTATCGGCAGTCCCGACGCGGCCAGGAAGGCTTCGGCGAATTCGTCCATGCCGAATCGAAAGCCGAGCGATCCGAGCCCGGCCAAGAACTCCCCGTGCCCGCGCCCCTCCCTGTATTCCGGCACCTCAGACGGCATGGGCAGGAGCCGTTCGATAAGGCCGATATCCGGGTCGGCCAGTATCGAGCCGTGCAAACAAAAGGCCAGGCGCTTGCGCGCCTGAGCGTGCCCTGCCAGCTTGCGCGCGAGCCCTCCGGCGCTTACCGCCAAATCAGACGTGCCGGCCAGGAAGGTTTCCAAGCCCAGGCGTTTGAACGCCGAGCGCGTCCAGCCGATGACGGCAGCCGCCGTACCGGCGATCGTCCCCGATCCCGGCACCGCATCGTAGGGGAGGAAAACCGAGTAATTCCAGATGCCGGGTCCTACGAGGACCGCTCCGCCGCCGCTGAACCTGCGCACTATACTGACGCCAGACCTCTTCGCCTCGCCGACGTTGACTTCGCGTTCCGCGGCCTGGCCGGTTCCGATGACTACGGCAGGCTCGGCGGGCGACCAGAATCGGACGGCCGGAGGCGAGCGGCCCTCGTTGACCGCCAGCAATATCGCCTCCTCGATCCCTATGTCGGCCGCGGGTCCGGCCGGGCTGGTCCACGAAAACGCCCGTACGGCCGCCGGTCCGCTCGCGCCGGTGCGCCTCATCGCGAAACGCAGTATCGCAGCCGCAGTTCCCGGGCAGCCTTCGTCTCATCCACCCTGCCTACCGGGGCGTTATGCGGCGCCTCGAGCAGTATCCGCGGATTCTCCAAAGCCTCGGCCGCTATCCTGTCCATTGCGTCGCAGAAACGATCCAGCGTTTCCTTCGTTTCCGTCTCGGTCGGCTCTATCATGATGGCTTCCTTTACCACGAGCGGGAAGTACACGGTAGGCGGATGGTAACCGAAATCTATGAGCCGCTTCGCGATGTGCAGGGCGCGGACGCCCTTTTCGAGCATCTCTGCCGTGGGGCATACGATGAACTCGTGCATCGGCGGCTTGGCGGTGGCGAGCTTGTATCGTGCGGAGAGCCTTTTGCGCAGGTAGGCCGCGTTCAGGACAGCGTGTCTGGCCACGGACGCCAGCTCCTCGGCGCCGTGCCGTCTTATATACGCATAAGCCTTGACCAGTACCCCCGCGTTGCCGTGAAAGCCGCATATGCGGCCGATGGTCTTTGGCCTGTCTTCGGCCAGCGCGTACCAGTCGCCGATCTTCTTGATGTACGGCACAGGCAGGTAATCGGCCAGCCGAGCCTTGACGCCCACCGGTCCAGCCCCCGGCCCTCCGCCTCCGTGCGGCGTCGAAAACGTCTTGTGCAGGTTCAGGTGCACGACGTCGAAACCCATGTCTCCGGGCCTGGCGATCCCGACTATGGCGTTAAGGTTGGCGCCGTCGTAATAGGCCAGCGCCCCGGCATCGTGGGCCATCCGGCATATGTCGAGTATGCGCGTCTCGAACAGGCCCTGAGTGTTGGGGTTGGTCAGCATTACGGCGGCGACTGAAGAGTCCAGGCTGCGCTCGAGCGCTTTCAGATCCACCTCGCCTTCGTCGTCCCCCGGTATAGTTACCACCTCGAAGCCGCACATCGCCGCCGATGCGGGGTTGGTCCCGTGGGCGGAAGCGGGGACGAGTATCTTCGAGCGGGGGGCGTTCCTGGAGGCATGGTACGCCTTTATTATCAGCAGGCCCGTAAGCTCGCCGTGCGCGCCGGCCAGCGGCAACAGCGTGAATTCATCCATTCCGCATATCTCGCACAGGTGGCGGCAAAGATCGTGGTAGAGCCTGAACATCCCTTGGCAGCAGGCGTCCGGCGAGAGCGGATGCAGGTGGAGGAATCCGGACAGCCTGGCGACCGCCTCGTTGGCTTTCGGGTTATACTTCATGGTGCACGATCCGAGAGGGTAGAAGGCGGTATCCACGCCTACCTGCCTGCGCGACAGCTCCATGTAATGGCGGACGACATCCAACTCGGACACCTCCGGCAGCCCCGGAGGCTCCTTCCGGAGCACCTCCGGAGGAAGGAACGAATCCGGCGACTTCAAAGGCGCAGCCAGCGGCGGGAAATAATCGGAACGCGCCCCCGGCCGGCTCTTCTCGAATATCAGCTTCATTATTCTCCTTGCGCCTCCATGCATCCGCTCCGCCCGCCTTCCGCGCCTCCGGGCGGACGGGGACCGCTCGAAAGATCACGCCAGGACCTCGCCGAGGGCCGACGCCAGAGCATCTATCTGGGGAAGGGTCCGTTTTTCTGTCACGGCGATCAGTATCCGGTTTCGCTCGCCGTGTACGAAACGGCCAAGGTCCACGCCGCCGAGGAACCCGCGGTCCACCAGGCCGCGGATCGCTTCGTGCGCCGGCCTGCGTATCTCTATCGCGAACTCGTTGAAGGCCGGATACTCGAAAACCCTCGTCACGCCCCTCGCCAACGCCAGGCGGCGACGGGCGTACTCGGCCAGCGACGCGCACAGGCTGGCGGCGGCGGCGATCCCGCTGCGCCCGACCAGAGCCATGTAAGCGCCCGCGGCCAGCGCGCAAAGCGCCTGGTTGGTGCAGATGTTGCTCGTGGCCTTATCGCGGCGTATATGCTGTTCGCGGGTCTGGAGCGTCAGCGCAAACGCCCTCTCGCCCTTCGAATCTACAGTCTCCCCGACTATGCGGCCGGGAAGGTTGCGGATCAGGTTCTCCCTGCAGGCCAGATAGCCGAGGTAGGGCCCGCCGAACGACAACGGGATGCCCAGCGACTGCCCCTCCCCGCACACTATGTCGGCTCCCATCTCGCCGGGACTTTTCAGCAACCCAAGGCTCAAGGGATACGCCATAACTATGCCAAGGGCGCCGAGATCCTTCGCCCGCTTCATCAGCGGCGATAGATCGGCCGCGGAGCCGAAAAAATTCGGATACCCTGCCAGCACGGCCGCAGAGCGTTCATCGAGGGCCTTTGCAAGCCCTTCCAGGTCGGAGATGAAACCATCGGTCGGCACGCGCGCCGTCTCGATGTCCGAATGCCTGAGGTAAGTAGCGAGAACGGACCTGGCGTTCGGGTGCAATCCATCGTCCACTACCAGCCGCCGGCGACCGGTGGCGCGAACAGCCATCAGCGCCGCCTCGACCAGCGCCGTGGCCCCGTCGTACAGGGAGGCATTCGAAACATCCATCCCCGTCAGCGCGCATATCATCGTCTGATACTCGAACGTTGCCTGCAGCACCCCCTGGCTCGCCTCGGGCTGGTACGGCGTGTATGCCGTGTACAGCTCTCCCCTGGATAGAATCTCCCATACCGCCGGCGGAATGAAGTGATCGTACGCTCCGCCCCCGGCGAAACATATCAGCTCGGAGGCCGGGCGGTTGCGGCGCGCCAAATGCTCCAGCGCACCGATCGTCTCCGACTCAGACAACCCCTTGCCTATGTTTATCTTCTTCGCGATCGTTTCCTTAGGCAGGTGTGCGAACAGGTCGTCCATGGTCTCGATGCCGACGGCCTTCAGCATGGCTTCCCGCTCGGCCTCTGTGTGCGGTACGTAGCCCATTCCGAATCCCCTTGGCTTCCCGGCGGATTTCCAAGTAAGGCGTCCCAGTCCGCCAATGCGCGGCCGCCCTTGCGCCTTCGCAGAGGAGGCGGTTCCGACCGTCAATCGCGCAACCGCGAAGCAGACATGTCGGCCGTCTTGCATTACGCAGGCGGCCGGACGGCCGCTCCGCAGGCTCCGGACTTCCTTACACCCCTTCAGTGTCCCTTGGCCGACTCCACCAGCTTCCCGTAAGCCGCCGCATCGAGCAGCGCATCCAGTTCGGCGGGATCGTTCATCCTGATCTTCGCCATCCACCCCGCGCCGTACGGGTCCTTGTTGACGGCCGCCGGGTCGCCGGAAACAGCCGCGTTTACCTCCTCGACCGTCCCCGACACCGGCGAGTATATGTCGCTGGCCGCCTTGACCGACTCGACGCTTCCCAAAGTCCCCCCTTTCGAGACTTTTTTGCCGACAGCCGGCAGGTCCACGAACACGATGTCTCCCAGTTCCTTCTGCGCGTAGTCCGTTATTCCGATCACGGCTATGCCGCCTTCGGCCCGGACCCATTCGTGCTCCTGCGAATACCTCAGCTCCCCAGGAATCGAAACCATCGAGAAGCCCCTCCCCATTGTCTACCCGCCGGCGCGCTGCATTCGCTTCGGGAAAACGACGCAGCCCGGAAATCCGTTCCACGCTCAGCCGGCCGCGCCCCGCCTTCAATCTTAACGCCCGAGGTCTCCTCATCAAAGTACCGCGGCGCGGCCGGCGCGCAAGTAATGATAGGCTTCGAACATGGACGGAGGGTACACAGCCTA
>CALKMO010000117.1 GCA_937991785.1 uncultured bacterium
CTTCGCGCGAAGATAGACATGTCGCACCCGAATATGAACATGCGCGACCCTATCATGTACAGGATCGTCAGCGCTAGCCACCACCGCACCGGCGACAAGTGGCGAATATATCCGACCTACGACTTCGCCCATGGCCAGTGCGATTCGATCGAAGGAATAACGCACTCCATCTGCACGCTCGAGTTCGAAGACCACAGGCCGCTCTACGACTGGTTCCTCGACCAGCTCGGCATACACCACCCAAGGCAGATCGAGTTCGCCCGCCTGAACCTGACTCATACCGTCCTGAGCAAGCGCAGGCTGCTAGAACTTGTCGAGAAGCGCATCGTTTCCGGCTGGGACGACCCGCGAATGCCCACGATAGCCGGGATGCGGCGGAGGGGTTATACGCCCGGGGCCATACGCGATTTCTGCGAAAGGATCGGCGTGGCCAAGTTCAACAGCAGGGTGGACTTGGCGCTGCTTGAACATTGCGTCCGCGAAGACCTCAACAAACGGGCCCCGCGCGCCATGGCCGTACTGCGCCCTCTGAAGCTGGTTATACTCAACTACCCGGAGGACAAGACCGAGGAGGTAAGGGCGATCAACAACCCGGAGGACCCATCGGCTGGGACGCGAGCCGTTCCGTTCTCCCGCGAACTTTATATCGAGCGCGAAGATTTCATGGAAAATCCGCCGCCCAAGTTCTACAGGCTGGCGCCGGGGCGAGAGGTGCGGCTTAGATACGCCTATTTCGTCAAGTGCGTTGGGTTCAAGAAGGATCCGAACACCGGCGAGCCTGTCGAGGTGCATTGCGTATATGATCCGGCCACGCGCGGAGGGAACGCGCCGGACGGCAGGAAGGTGAAAGTTACGCTGCACTGGGTCTCAGCCCGTCAAGCGGCGCGCGGCGAGGTCAGGCTGTACGACAAGCTTTTCCTCAAAGAAGACCCGATGGACATCCCTGAAGGCGGGAAGTTCGAGGACAGCCTGAACCCGAAGTCGCTGGAGGTGCTCAAAGATTGCCTTATGGAGCCCGGGCTGGCCGACGTGGCGCCGGGGACGCGATTCCAGTTCGAACGTCTGGGCTATTTCTGCGCCGACGTAGACTCGAAGCCCGGCCGGCCGATTTTCAACCGAACGGTCACGTTGAAGGATGAGTGGGCGAAGATCCTGAGGCAGGAACAGGGCGGAACCGTACGCTGACATCCTCAGCCGAACATCGGTCCTTTGGTCGGTTATTGCCCTGCCGCAACTTGCCTCCGAAGGCGATCTGCTGGCGCAGATCCGTCCCGCGCCGGGCTGCCGCCGCCTCGACGCGCCGGACAAGCCACGAGGCGAGCGAGGCTTTGGATATGCGGCCCAGATCCGTCCATCGGCCCTCCGCGTCGAAGGCGGAAAAGGCAGCGGTCTTTCCCCCGAAGCTCTCCGGCCCGTTCAAAACTATAAGGTCGAGATTTTTCGCGCGGAGCTTCCTAGCGGCCTCGGATCTGCCGCCGGATACGCCGCCGGCCTCCAGGGCGAAACCGGCGAGTATCTGTCCGGCTTTTTTGCGCGATCCCATCCACGCGAGGATATCGGCCGTAGGTACCAAGCGAAGCAGCATCGGGCGTCCGGACTTCTTGAGTTTGCCGCGAGACCTGTGGGCCGGCGTGTAATCCGCCACGGCGGCGGTCATTATCGCGGCTTGGACCTTGGGGAATATGCGGCGGCAGGCATCAAACATCTCCGCCGCAGACCGAACGTCCACCCGGCGGACGCCGCGCGGGGTCTTGAGCGCAGCCGGTCCGGCAACAAGAATCACATCCCAATCGCGCCGCGCCGCCGCGCGCGCGACCTCGAACCCCATCCGCCCGCTGCCACGGTTGCTTATGTACCGCACATCGTCAATGTCTTCGACCGTAGGCCCGGCCGTAACCAGCATCTTAAACCGCGTTTCCATCCCGGGTCGCCCCATCGCCTGTTCTGCCGCCCAACCGCCGCAGTCTGTTCGAGAGCGGGATCTGTCCGCCGAACTTTCGCTTCGGGCGCGGAACGTCCTGGGGAACGAGCCCGGAGGCCGCCGCAGCACGTCCAAGAGCGTCGAGTCTCCCGCAGAGCGGATCGCGTCGAGCTTGCGATGCGCCTCATGGCGCCATGCACCGGCGAAGTTACAGCGGCGGCACCCCTTCCCACCGCGGCGCGCTGTCCTGCAGGGCTTTCAGCACCGCCCCTATGTGCGCCTCTCGCCCGGCTCCAAGTTCAGCAATTCCCTTCTCAATTTCCTCCCTGCTCACGTTTCTCGCAAACGCCTTGTCCTTTAGCTTTTTGAGCACGCTTCGCACCTCGACCTCCGCTATCTTCTTCGACGGCCTCACCAGCGCGACGGCGGTCAGGAAGCCGCACAGGTCGTCGCACGCGAACAGGGTCTTCGCCAGGTCGGAATCGCGGGGGATGTCGGAATATTCCGCGTGGCCGAGTATGGCGCGGCACCAGTTTTCCGGGAAGCCGCGCCGCCGCAATTCCTCCACGCCCTTGAACGGATGCTCCTCCTTAGTCGGATGCCTTTCGAAATCGAAGTCGTGGAGCAGGCCGACCAATCCCCATCCCTCGACACTATCCTGTCCGGGCGGAGCGGAAGGCGGCAGTCCGCGCGCGGCAGACATCGCCCGCATCGCCTCTTCCACAGTCCTCAGGTGCCTCCGCAGCGATTCCCCCTGCACCCACTCTTTGACCAGGGCCACGGCCGTTTCGCGATCCATTTCCCCCCCCTCGGCCCGATCCAGATCCGTCCTTCTCCGGAGCGCGCCGCGCGCGGACTCCGGGAAGGCCTTCGCCGGCCAGGCCCCGCGGCTGCCTTGCGGAGGCTTCGCGCCGGCGCCGCGGAGGTCTTACGGCGACGGCCTCAAGTTTACTTATACGGCGCGGTATTGGCGCCCGAACAGCTCCTCGCCCTCGGCCACGATCCTCCTGTCCGGGTTGGCCGCCAGGTGTTCTAAGAGATGGAAGACCGTCTCCGCATCATCCTCGGCGCTTATGGCCTTCGCCGCCTCCTCGGCAGTCACGCCTTTCCCTCCGGAGGATCTCAGGAAATTCAGCAGCTTGCCTTGCATTGCCAGTATTTCTCCGGCGGCTTTCTTGCCCGCCTCGACGCCAGGCTGATGGTAGGCGTTCACGCTTATGAGCGAGGCGTACAATCCTACGGTCCTTTCGTATAGGGCGATAAGCGCCCCGAGCGATGCGGGCGAAACGTCCGGCATCGTCACGGTAATAGACAGACGGCCTTTCTCGTACAGCGCCCGGCGCGTGCCGAGCATGAAGCCGAGCAGGTAGTCGCCGGAGGTTGCTCCTGGCTCGACTTCGATGGATCGCCCCGCCCTATCCCGCATAACCTGTATGAACGTCACGAAGAAATTGTCCAAACCGTCGCGCAACTGCTGTATGTAAGAGTGCTGGTCGGTGGACCCTTTGTTGCCGTAGACCGACAGCCCCTGGTTAACGAGGGTGCCGGCAAGATCCTTTTCCTTCCCGAGCGACTCCATCACTAGCTGCTGGAGATACTTGGCGAACAGATCGAGCCTGTCCTTGTATGGGATGACCACCATATCGCGCCGCCCGCGGCCGTCGCCTGAAAGGTACCACATGGCGGCCAGCATGGCTGCAGGGTTGGCGCGCGGGTCGGAGGTTCTGGTCCATGCGTCCATAGCCGCAGCGCCGTCCAGGAAGGCGTCCGTATCTATGCCCTGCAAGGCGGCCGGCAGCAGCCCTACGGCGGATGTCACGGATGTCCTGCCGCCCACCCAGTCCCACATGGGGAATCTCTCCAGCCATTTTTCGGCCGCCGCCTGTCTGTCAAGTTGGCTTCCTTCGGATGTGACGGCGACGGCGTGCGGGGCGAACGGTATGCCGGCGCGGCGGTAAGCATCCATGGCTTCGAGCATCCCGTTGCGAGTTTCCTTTGTTCCGCCCGATTTCGATATGACGATCGTCAACGTACTCTTAAGACCGGATGGACCTATTGCGGCGAAGATCCTGTCCATGCCGTCCGGATCGGTGTTATCGAGGAAGAACGGCCTCATCCGGTCGTCGGGAGCTGACAGGGCGGATGCGACCAGCTGCGGACCGAGCGCCGAACCGCCTATGCCGATGACCAACAGATTCTTGAATAGCCGCGACTTCTTAGGGCGTATCTCGCCGCAGTTGACGTGCGCGGCGAAACTTTTTATGCGGACCTGCGTCTCCTCAATAGCTCGCCTTATCTCATCCGACGGCGCCAGCCCGGGCGCCCTGAGCCAGTAATGGCCGACCATGCGGTTCTCGTCGGGGTTGGCGATCGCCCCTTTCTCCAGCTCGCGCATCGCCTCGATCGCCTTCCTAAGCGGCACATCCATCCGATCAAGGGAATCGCCCCCGACACCCATGCGGCTAAAGTCGAGGCGGAACCCGGTCTTCCTATCGAAAAGCAGCCACTTGCGGAATTCGTTCCAGGAAACTGCGGCCGGCATCGGTTCGTCTCCTTATTCCCAAAAAACCGCAGGCTTTGTCAGGGCATCTCTCCGACGCGCATTTCATGCATCCGTTCGTTTTGTCCGGCGGATGGTTCGAAGATCTCCCCCGCATGCTATCGCCGCATTTCCGCATGCGGCCCCTCGCGCCTCGGCGCTTACGAGGCGCGATCGCGCGCACCCTCCCGGTTATGAAGCAGCGCGCCCGATACGATATGGCGGATAAAGACCGCAGGCAAGATCAAACGGCGGCGTGTTTCGAAGCCGGCACGCGCCGAAGGGCGCCGCCACGCAGACGCGCCGGTCGCGGCGGTGTACTTCCCGCCGCATAAAGCCCAGCCTCCTTTCGAACGGCGGTCGGAAGGCAGCCTTCCGGCATCTCGCAGCGAAGGTCTCCGCCTTTGCCGGGCGCAGTGCTCAATACTTCCGAAGCAGCGAGAGGAGTTCCCCGTCCAACATATGGCCGTGCCATTCTTCGTAGCGGACATCCTGGCGGTTCGAATCCAGAATGCCGAACCCGCCGCGGAAGTTCCACATGGCCCAGCCGATGTTGAGGCCCTTGAGGATGTCGAGGACGTCCGCGAGCCATCGCAGGACGACGTCGTGCGGCGTTCGGTTCCACGCACCGCCTTCGCCGCAATGTACGCCTATCTCCTTCGAAGCGAGTTCGCCCCAGCGGGCGTAATGCGCCTCGAGCTCCTTCCGGCTCCACTTTTCACCCGAACCGCCATTCCGAAACGCACCCGGCCAAACTGGCGGCGGCCACTTGTCCGACCCCTTGAACCATGATGCCTGGTAGTGGCTGATCTGGAACGGCAGGTAAGCCCGGCAACTTTGCGCCACGCCGGTTTCCGCCAGCTCCGGGCACGGCTCGTTACCGTAATCCGCGCCGTCCGCGACGATCAGGCGTTCCGGATCCTTATCCCGTATGGCCGATGCCGCAGCCGCCACAACCCGCCTGTAATCCTCGCGCGTCATACCCGATCCATTCCCCGCCGCGGCCGCGCCGGCGGGTCGCGGCCGCGGAGGTTCATTGACCAGGTTGAAACTGAGCCTTTCGGACGGAATGCCCCTGTACCTCTCGGCGAACATCGCCCAGTGACGGCAGAAGGATTCCAACGCCGCCGCGTCTTTCCAAAGGCACCGTTTTTCCGCAACCTCCGGATTGACGGAGTACCCAGGGGCTCGGTGGAAACTTATGCACACATGCAGCCCGTACTTGCGGCCCCATTCGACGGCCCGATCTATCTTTTCCAGGGTCGGCTGGTGAATGCGGAACGCATCGTCGTCCGTGCGGCCTTCGAGCCACAGTAGATAGCAAAGGGGCAGCCGCACGAAATCGAAACCGAGGTCCGATATCATGCGGAAATCGTCCTCGAGGAACTCCTTGTCGCTCTTAACGGACATCATCTCCGTAAGATTGAATCCGCGCCATCGCGGCAGGACGGTCTGGGCGGGCTTGTTTCGTGCGTTCATGTCGAAACCTCCTTCCGAACTCAGGGGCCGGACATGAAACAGTGGAAGAAGTCCGGTTACGCTATTTCCCCTCCCCGACTCCCATATCCCGGCCGGACGTCCGCATCAGGGCCGGGACGGGAAGACCCGGGAGAAGACCGCCTTCAGGTACCGGCCCTCCGGGCAATGGATGCTGAAGGGATGGTCCGGCGCTGCGCCGGCCACACGAAACACCTGTAGGTTACAGGAAGCCTCCCTTGCCGCGCACCTGAGCGCCAGCAAAAAGTCGGGTTCCGAGACGGCCCCGGAGCACGAGCATGATACCAGTATGCCGCCGGGCCTGAGCACTCCCATCGCCAGTTTGTTCATGTCCGTGTAGGCATCCAGCGCCCTGTGTGCCTCTTCGCGCGATACGGCCATCTTGGCCGGGTCCAGTATCGCCATGTCGAAAAGCCTCTTGGCGGCCCTGAGTTCGCGCAGGACGTCGAATACATCTCCGTGGATCCACTCTACGCGGTCTTCCGCCAGTCCGTTGAGCCTCGCATTTTCCTTCGCCACGGCCAGCGCCTTTTCATCCAGGTCTACCGCCCGTATCTCCCGGCATTCGCCCCTGACGGCGCAGGTTATCGCGAACCCGCCGGTATAGCAGAAGCAATCCAGCACGCTGGCCCTGCGCGCCAGATCGGCCGCGAAAGTCCGATTGTCGCGCTGGTCGAGGAAGAAGCCGGTCTTGTGTCCCTTGCGCAAGTCGGCCAGGAAGCGGCAAGGCCCCTCCCGTATCTCGACGGACGATTCCCCGGCAGGTTCGCCGTCCATTTTGACGCCTTCGAGTTTTTCCGAGCGGTGATCGGCCCTCACGTGGAAGCGCGCCCCGGGGAAATGCCGCCCAAGCTCGTCGCGCACCCACGGGAGCATCCGGAAGAAGCCGGCGGAGTAAAGTTGGATTACGATCTGCTCGCCGTAACGGTCCACTACCAGGCCGCTCAAACCGTCTCCCTCCGAATGTATCAGCCTGTAGGAATTCGTCGTATCGTCCAGCCTGAGACGGCCGCGGCGAAGCGAGACCGCCCTCGCCACCGCGCCGGCTACGAACGAACGGTCCAGCGGGACGCGTTCGTCGGTCGTCAGCAGGCGCACCGCGATCTCGGAGTTGCCGTTGTATATGCCGCGGCCCACGAACTGTCCGGCGCGGTCGCACACCTCGACCAGGCTTCCCGGGGGCAGATCGGCCGGCCTGAGCATGCGGCGGTAGATCCAAGGGTGATCGCCGCTGCGCCTGGCCTTCATCTCGACGACCGGCAGCTTCCCGCCCGACGCCGGAAGCCCTTCGCCCGGGACGACCTTCGCGTACAAGCCCATTCGCGACTCCATATGCCGGCGATCTCCCTGCGCCGGGTCGGCGCCGCATCGAAGGGAAAAATCAGGCCGGCATTCAACATCGCATCCGCGGCGGCAGGGCGCCCAGGTCGCGTTAACCATCCAGCCCCGCCGGAGCGCAGCCGATAACCGACGGCGGAGAGGAGCAGACCGGATAGAGCTCCGCCCGCTCGCCGAAACATATCGCGTCCAAACCCGCCCCCCAGCCGGGCGGCTTAGGACACGAGTAAGAATGGATCAGGGCGACGACCGCGTCAAACGCTGAACGAGCCGAACGAGCCGGTTGCGATGTTTGCGGACGAGAGAGATTTCCGCGGATTCGGGGAGCTTTACACCAATGCTTCATAGTGAGTGCACCACGCGGGGACGCCGTTTTTTCGATTTTCAATCCCCCAGCTTTTTGTGCGGATATACGTCTCTGTGCATATTTAAAAGGACCGCTGCAACCGCAATGGCCGGAAGGAAGAAGTCAGCTGGAAGGAGGAAGGGAAAAGAGAAAAGGGAAAAGGGAGAAAACCAGCGGGGCGACCGCAAGACGCGGAGAAAAGAAAAGCGAGCCGGCAGAAAGGACACGAGGAAAAAGGAGAATCCGAATGAGAAAGGATAAGTAGCCGTCCTTGGCCGCCTGCCTCTGTCCTGCGCCTTATGCTGGAATTCGGCGCTGTGCGGACGGGATCGGTCTCGGGCGCGACCCGGCGATGCCGGCATGATCATCCGACAAATGGCCAAAGCGATGCAAATCCCAAGGATTCCGCGGGATGCTTCGTTCCGACAGGGCTCTCTCGCGTTTAAACATGATCTTTAGCCTCGCCGGTGGCCTTTTCGATCGTCCAAAACCCCAATAGAAACGCGTTCGATCGCCTTTCCGACACCATCTTCCCTCTCAGCCTCGCTCTCTCCCAATCCATAGCGCAAACGGCTCGTACCCCCGTACCGTCACGCGGCTTATCCCGTGTCTAGCATCCAGCGCGCGCTTGGGCGGAAGCAGATCCCCGGGCGGGGCTTCCCGCGGGCGATAGCCTCGGCCATCTTCTCGGCGAGCGCCTATACGAGCGAGGCATACCCCCTCCATGGAGGGCTTCCCTGCATGCAGGAGGTCTTTTACTTTCACGAACCTTCTGGGCATCTCCAGCCCCTTTTATAACCGGTACCCTGCCTGTTGCACACACCGCGGAACCGTCGCCGGCAAGAAAAATCCGTTTCCCCGGCATCGGGGGCGCACAGTCCCGTTGTGGCGCATGGAATGTCCCCCAAAAAAAGACATTTCCATAGCCCCACTCGCTTATGGCGGGAGGGCCTTCGCTCTTCGTGTTTGTCAGTACGGTAACCACAATCGAGCCGCACGCCTTTTGGACGGACTCTGGGAAAACGAAAAGAGCCTGGTAGCTATCGCGATTCGACTACGCACTCACGCACGCTGCCTTGGTGCCGGCGGCATTGCGCGAGACGATCCCGGATCGCGCGGCCCGGCCGCCGGCCGGGCCGCCCGTGAGAACGACGGTCCAGGCGCTGGCGGGAACGTGCGGGCGGCGGAAGGGGTGCGGCGTTGCTTGGTCGCTGCCGCTCCAGGAGCGGACGGGCCCGGTTCCCCTCTGGAAGGAGAGAAGGAAAGCCGGCTCCTGGGCCAGGCGGTTGCGGTCGTCTGTCCGGAAGCTGCGATTCGGTCGGCTTGGACTTGCTTGAAACGCTGCGGCCGTGAAAATGGTCCTGTTGCGCAGCAGCGGCTGTTTGCCGGGCTCGGGCATCGAATACGTCCGCGAGGGGGCATCCGCGGCAGCGCCAATGTCCCCTGTGGCTTAACCCTGCTTCCGGTACGCAGGGGGCGAAGGAATGTCTCGCATACTCGGAAGGGAAGGGGTGGTAGTACGCCGCCCGTCGCTTCGTAAACAACGGTGAGGAAAATGTCCGCCCGTCGTCCACGGATCAGG
>CALKMO010000118.1 GCA_937991785.1 uncultured bacterium
GA
This sequence comes from uncultured bacterium, assembly GCA_937991785.1. Classification (GTDB taxonomy): domain Bacteria; phylum Planctomycetota; class SZUA-567; order H5-PLA8; family CALKMO01; genus CALKMO01. The sequence goes on from CALKMO010000118.1 coordinate 3, forward strand.
TGTTCCGAGACGAGAAGAACTTAAGGCACGGCTGGGGTTTAATGTGCGTTTCGCTCTTTACTCCCGAGAGGATGGAATGTCTGATTCCGGTTTTGGCGATCGCCTATTTTCTGTTGATCTTGTTTGGATTTTTCTGTCAATGAGAAGTTGGATTCCTCGCATTGGGCATCTTCGCGTCGTACTGGTAGGACGGAGGTATCGGCCTTTTACGTCGGCCGCATAATGCCTGAGCGCTTATTCTGTCCCGTCCGCCGTCTATTCCGTCTCTTGAAAGACATCCTGTGCCTGGACATGGAGGAAAACCGGGAATGATTCAGGCCCCTGCTGATTGACACGCCGTCGGTCAGCCTTATGCTTTTACGCTCGGTGTATGCGGACACCGTCTCGAGAAGAGTTCGGAGGGTCGGCGGCGCGCCTTAATGCGAAACCGGCGGATGTTCGCGTCGAGGGCGCCTCAAGGCGGCGAAACATTTCCGCCAGAGATGGGCGCCGCGATCGGCGAAGCGGCCCGATAAAGCAATTGCCACTTAGGATAACTGCAAAAGGAGGCTGAACAAAATGGCTGAGAAGGCGATCCTCGCGGCCGTGCGCAAGGCCGTGGATTCGGCCCGCGTGGTGGACATGCACACCCACATTTACGAACCCAGGTTCGGCGGGCTTTTGCTTTGGGGGATAGACGAGCTTCTGACGTACCACTACCTGATAGCCGAGCTTTTCCGGGCGAGACCGGATATCGCCTATGAGAAGTTTTGGAATATGCCGAAGCCGGCCCAGGCGGAACTCGTATGGAAGGAGCTTTTCGTCGAGAGGTCGCCGGTCAGCGAGGCGGCGCGGGGAGTGGTTACATGCCTGGAGGCAATGGGCGTCAAGCCGGGTCCCAAGGCGCTTGCCGAGGCCAGGAAGATGCTGGCCGGATGCAAGGTCGAAGACCACGTGGACCGCGTCTTCAAGCTCGCCGGCGTTGAAAAGGTAGTGATGACGAACGACCCTTTCGACGACGCCGAGAGGGAGGTTTGGCTGGCAGGGAAAGGACCGCGCGACGATCGCTTCGCCGCCGCGCTCCGGATAGACGCGCTTCTCAACGACTGGCCGGCCGCCGCGGCCAAGATGCGGGCGATGGGGTACGAACCTTCTGGCGGCGAGTCCGGACCGGACGCGGCCGGCGATAAGGAAGTTCGGAGGTTCCTGGCCGACTGGAAAACGCGGATGAAGCCGGCTTACCTTGCCGCCTCGCTGCCGCCAGTCTTCCGCTGGGACGCCGGCGACCTTCCGCCGGGGACGCCGGCGAGGGCGGCGGCCCAGGCGCGGGTCTTCTCGCGGTGCCTGCTGCCTTTCGCCAGGGACGAAGGGCTGCCGGTCGCGCTGATGATCGGCGTGCGCAAGTCGGTAAACCCGGCGCTGAAACTCGCCGGCGACAGCCTCGGCAGGGCCTGCGTGGAGGACATCGAGGCGCTGTGCCTGCAATGGCCGACCGTCCGCTTCCTGGTCACGATGCTCTCGCGCGAGAACCAGCACCACCTCTGCGTCGCCGCCCGCAAATTCGGGAACCTTACGCCGTTCGGCTGCTGGTGGTTCCTGAACGATCCCTCCATAATCCGGGAGATGACAGCCGAGAGGATCGAGCTGCTGGGGCTCTCCGTTATCCCGCAGCACTCGGACGCCCGCGTCCTGGACCAGCTGATCTACAAGTGGCGCCATTCGAGGGAGGTCATCGGCGAGGTCCTGGCGGAGAAGTACGCCGCGCTGGCCAAGGCGAAATGGCCCCTGAGCGCCGCGAAGATAAGGGAGGACGTGGAAAGGCTATTCTCGCGCAATTTCCGGGAGATCGCGCGCATATAATGCGGCGGGCGGCGATCGCCTGGCGCGTTCGTACCGAAAACGGCGGCTGCGGGAGCGGCCGGGAACGACGTGCGGCGCAGATTCTTCTTTGGACGGATGGGACGCGGTGATCAGAACTCCAGCATCTCTCCGATCTCTCCGCCTCCGACCCCCTCGCAGGCCTCCAGTGCGTTCAGGAATTCGCGGATCCTCGCGCACGCCGAGCGGCGCTGCGATACCGTCATCCTTCCTTCGCGGATTGCGATCGTCCCGCCGCCTTCCCCTTTCCATGACATGCGGTCTACGCACTCGCGTATCGTCTCCGCCAGTTCCCGATCCGGGTCCCGCGCGCCGTGCCTGTCCCTGAGGGCCGCGAGCAGCGCGGCCACGTCGTACTCCTCCGCGGCGGGCCTGTCCTCTGCCTTTTCCCGGCTCGTTACCAGCAGCCTCCTGTCGTCGAAGACGAAGCCGAGGTCGTGCCCGTCGAGCATCAGAGACAGCACGGTCTCCAGGCGGAGCGGGCGTTCCGTGACGAGGGATATCGTGCGCTTCGCGCCGATCTCGCCGGCGAATTCCTCCGCGTCCATAGCGATGCCAAGGAACACGTGGGGTTTTATCTTTTCCATGGCCTGGGCCATCGTGGCGTTCTTAAGCTCTATGGGAGGTATCTTTTCCGCAAGCGCGGTCTTAAGCAATTCCGGGCGAAGGCCGGAGCCGCCCTCGACGACCAGGCCGTCGCATACGAGCGAATATGTAAGCTTTTTCGAATCGAGGAGGGCCGCCAGCGCCACCTCCAGGTTGCAGCCCCTGACCTCGAGGCTCACCGGCATCGGATCTTCCTGCATCGCCCGCTGGAGATGCGGGCTGAGCATGATCTCCAGGCCGCTCCGCCTGGAGATGTCGAGCAGCACTCGGCCGAGAGGTTCGTCCCTGGCGGACACGTCCACGGCGGCCGTCTTGAGTTTTTCGCGGACTTTGCGGTTCCAAGCAGATCCCGGTCGTATCCGCGCGAGGGTTTCCAAGGCCGTCTTGCGGACGAGAGCGTCCCTGTGATACGCGGCCTGCCTCAGGTGCGGCACGGCGGGCTCGCCCAGCTTAGACAACCTGCGCTGGGCATCCGCACGGACCTGGGCGTCGGTTGAACCGAGCGCCGCCACGTCGCGCGAGATCGGATCGGGTCCACGGACTTCCGCGCCCAGGGGCGCGCCGGCCGATAGGCACGAGGCGACGCATATCGGCAGCAGCGAAGCGCGCCGGACTTTCGCGGAAATCCACGGAACGAACATCTCGCGCCCTCCTTGACCACTCTTACGGCCTTCGTGCATATCGCGTTCGGCGGCGACCGGCCGGCCGCGCGCGCCGCCCGCTTGGCCACCGAGGTTTTTGACGCCTGAAGGCATCATCGGTTTCGTTCCCGAAGTTCCCAGGCGGACCAATACATTGTACTGCCATCTTTTTATCCCGGAAGGCTCTCGGATGCTACCATCCGGCTCCCAACCGCTCCCGCGCCAGCCTCTTTCGCTAAAGGCAGGCTTTTCGGTTGACGAAGACGGGCGCCGTCTCATCATACTATCTGAACGGGCTCGATCTTCGGAGCTGGGCCCCGATCGTCCTGCCGCCGATGGGTTCCTCCCCTCACTCCCTACTCGGAAGCGGAGGACTCCATGGACGCGCAATTGGCGGGCATGCAGCGGCGGCCTCCGAGGGAGGTGGAAGCGTGAATGCGATCGAGACATTCGGCCTCGGCATGATCTACCGCGGCGGTCTTTTCGAGAGGCCGCGCCTCGGGATAGCCGACCTCGCCATGAGCGTACCCGAGAAGAGCATCTTTGGTTTCCTGGGGCCTAACGGCGCTGGGAAGACGACGACCATAAAGATACTCGTCGGACTCCAACACGCCACTTCTGGCATCGCCCGCGTGCTTGGCCGCGATGCGTCCGAAGTCTCAGTAAGGGAAAAGATCGGTTTCATGCCGGAGAATCCGTATTTCTACGAATACCTTACGGCCTTGGAGGCCATGGATTTCTACGGCAGGCTGTGCGGGATGGCGCGAACGGATAGGCGCAGAAGGGCGGAGGAGCTTCTGGATCTGTTCGGACTCCGGTCCGCAAAGAATTTGCGCCTTCGGGGATTTTCGAAGGGCATGCGGCAGCGCCTGGGGTTGGCGCAGGCCCTGATCCACGACCCGCCGGTCCTGATACTCGACGAACCGATGACGGGGCTGGACCCGTTCGGCCGGAGGGACATGAGGAACATAATATTGCGGCTGAGGGACGAGGGGCGGACGATCTTCTTCAGTTCGCATATCCTGTCGGATGTCGAGGACATATGCGACCAGGTGGCGCTTATAAGGAAGGGCCGTCTGGCCGCGTGCGGGGTTTTGTCGAGCCTGCTGGAGAGGCGCATCGTTGAGGTGGAGGTCTCCTTCGCGGGGGTAAAGGAAGACGCGGTGCCGGAAGACGTCAGGCGCGAAGCGCGCCGCGTCTGGCACGACGGAGATCTGCTGCGGTTGCTATGTCAGGGGGAAGCGGAAGCGCATCGCGCGAGGGAGGCGGTGGAGAAGGCCGGCGGCCGCCTGGCGGCGATGGTGCCGCGCAGAGAGTCTCTGGAAGAATATTTCATTAGGACGATGGGAGAGGAGTCGCCGGAGGAGCTGCCGTCCGGGGCGATATTGAGCGACAGGGATTGATCCGCAGGCCGGGCAGAACGGATCGAGGGGGCTTCGCTCGGCCTCGCGGCTCGTCTCGATGCCGGAAGCCCGATCGCGATGCGGAAGTAACGCGGAGGCGCTTCAAAAATGGCGGATGCAGGGGGAGAGGAAAGATCCAAAGGCAGAGGCTTGGCGGGCGCCGGGGCGCTGCGCGGATTCGAGCGGTCGGCGTCGAATATCTGTGCCATAGCCGAAAATACCTTCAGGGAGACCATACGCGACAAGATCGTCTGGGTCCTGGCCGTATTCGCGATAGTCATGATCCTGGTATCGAAGGCCATCGGCTGGGTGGCGATCGGCGAGGAGCGCAAGATAATGATTGACGTTGCGCTCTCGACGATATGGTTCTTCTCCGTCCTGACCGCCGTCTTCATAGGGACTCAGATGGTTTACAAAGAGGTGGACAAACGGACGCTCTATACGATCCTGAGCAAACCGGTCGAGAGGCACGAGTTCCTGCTGGGAAAGTACCTGGGGCTTCTTCTCACCACCCTCGCCAACGTGCTGGCGATGTCGATTCTGTTTGCCGGATATCTCCACTTGGCCGGCAGCGGCGGAGGCGTAGCGATGCTCCAGGCTCTGGTCCTGACCTACGTGGAGATATGCGTGGTAACCGCTATAGCAATATTCTTCGGGACCGTCTCCACGCCCATACTGTCTGCGATATTCACGATCACGGCCGTATTCGTCGGGCACCTTACGAAATGGGTGGTCGAGCTTGCCAGGATCATGAAGCAGCCGCTGGCGGACGCGATCCTATATGCGGCCTACCTCCTGCTGCCAAACCTGCATAACTTCAACGTTCGCAACGAGGCCACCCAGGACGCGATAATACCGCTCGACGAAATGGGCAAGGCGGTCTGCTACGGCGCGGCCTATTCGGCCGCGGTCCTGTGCCTGGCCATATTCCTATT
>CALKMO010000119.1 GCA_937991785.1 uncultured bacterium
AAGCGCCGTGAAACTGAGTCGGAAAGGTTTATCCCGATAGAGGAACGAAACCTGCGCGGCGACGAGGAGATAATAGATTCCCTCGCGTCCGATATTGCGTCGGGCAAACCCGTGCGCGCATGGCCCGCAGAGGAATACTTGAGACGTTATGGCAAGGCGGTCATTCCGAAGGTCCGTCCCCTGCTGAAGCATCGCGAATTGGAGGTTCGGGCAGCGGCGTTCAGGGTGCTGGACGCAGTCGGCCGCGAGGAAATCCTACCGGACCTCATAGATCTCCTGATGGACGATGATCCCGGACTCCGTTACGAGGCATTTCTGTCGCTTAGGCGCAGGACGCTGCAAAGTTTTGGCTACAACCATCTCGCTGACGCAGAAACCCGCGCCCGCGTCCATCGTCTCTGGAAGGAGTGGCATGGGCGGATAAGCATGGATTCCGGAGCGGGAGGCGGCGGCACCAAGGAAGAGGCCGGCGGCGGGCCGGGCGAACCGTGAGCCGTCTATGGTTCTTTGTCGCCTTGTGGTTGTGCATGGCGGCTTCCTTCCTGTGTCTGGGCCGCAGTAAAGCGGCCGGCACCGCCGCCGGAGCGGCCGGACTGGAAATCCAGGCGCCCGGTCCCGGAGAAGGTTTCCTTCGGGTGCCGATCAACGCCAATCCGCCTACGCTGGATCCCACATTCGTCGTGACGGTCGTAGCGGATGGCATAGACCGGCGAATATTCAACACGCTGGTCCGCCATTCGCCAGACGAATCTGGCAGATCGCTCGCCATAAAGCCCGACTTGGCGGAATCGTTCGAATGTTCCGACGGCGGCCGCCTCTACACGTTTCGACTACGGCCCGGCGTCAAGTTCCACACCGGCCGCGAGGTCGTCGCCCGCGACGTAAAATGGTCGCTCGAACGCCTGATTTTCCCAGACGGATACGAGCGGCTGTTCGAGCTTGACCGCATCCTCGGCGCGCAGGAATTTCGGGAAGCCGCGAGGAAGTGGCGCGCCTCCCTGCCGCCAGGCGACAGCGTTTACGCGGACTGGAGCGCTGCCGGGCTTGGCGTCGAAGGGATCCGCGCACCGGACAAGCGAACGGTCGAGATAGAGCTGCGAGAGCCGTTCGCCCCGTTCCTGAGCCTGATGGCGCTGACGCCGGCGGCCGTCCTTCCGAAGGAGGAAGTCCTGCGCCGCAAATCCGATTTCGGACGGTTCCCCATAGGCACCGGCCCGTTCCGCGTGGCCGCCCATGAACCGAACAGCCATATACTTCTCGAACGCTTCGACGGATATTTCGAAGGTCCGGCCCGCCTCAAGGGAATATTCTACCGAGTGGTAAAGGAAAACTCGGTGGCGCTCCAAGAATACCGCGCCGGGCGATTCGATTTGTCTCCGGTGCCGATGGGGATGCTGCGGGAAATCAAGTCGGACCCTTCGCTCTCCGGCGAACTGAGCGAAACATCGGGGCTTTCCACCGCCTACCTTGGATTTAACATGGAATCAGGGCCGGCGGCAGGCAATGTCCATCTGCGCCGCGCCATGGCCTTCGCCGTGGACAGAGAATATCTGTGCTCGGCCATCCTGGACGGGGCGGCTGTTCCGGCAAAGGGGGTGTTGCCGCCCGGCATTCCGGCGTACGATCCCGAACTAAAGGGGCAGAGGTACGATCCGGACGCCGCCCGGCGCGAACTCGAGGCGGCCGGATTTCCCGAAGGAAAGGGATTGCCTCCGCTGCGGCTTTACTACAGGGCCGACGGGGAGGGCAGGCTTGTTTGCCACGCTATCCAGATGCAGCTTAGGCGCGCCGGCATCGCCGTGGATCTGCGCCCACTAGAGTGGGGCACATTCCTGGCTCGGACCAGGCGCGGCGAGTGCCCCATCTTCAGGCTGGCGTGGGTAGCCGACTACCCACATCCCCATAATTTCCTCCATACCCTCTTTCACAGCTTGCTGGCTGGAGAGACGAACCGCACTAGGACGCGCGATCCGGATATAGACCGTCTGGCCGATGCCGCATTGCAAGAGACCGATCCTGCGAAATCGGCGGAACTCTACAGGGCGGCCGAAAGGCGCGTGCTGGAACTTGCTCCATGGGTCGTCCTATACCATGGGAAGACCAACCTCCTGATAAAGCGGTACGTGCGCGGCATACGCGGCCGCGTAACGCCGCTAGACGTTGACACCGTTCTGCCGGGGGTAGATTTCCACAAGGTGGAAATGAGTCCTGATTTCGCATGCGCGGTCGATCGGTAACCGTCCGCTGCACTGGACGCGTGCGGGTTTGTCGGTCGAGACGGCAGCAGCAGGCGGGTCGAGAGGACGTTTCGATGTGGGGATATATAGCGCGGCGACTCCTGCAATGCGTGCCGGTCCTGATCGGCGTAACGATGGTGTCCTTCGCTATCGTCCACGCGCTGCCCGGGTCGCCGGCCGAAGTGCTCCTTGGTCCCAGGGCATCGGCAGAGCAGATCGAAGCTGCGGCCGAGGAACTGGGGCTTAACAAGCCGCTCCCGATCCAATATCTCAAATATCTCGGCAGGCTGATCCGAGGGGATCTGGGCGTATCGTGGTCCCAAAAGGACCTTCACGTATCAAAGATCCTTATCCGCGATCTTGGGGTCAGCGCGCGGCTGGCTCTCGGGGCGATGTCCTTCGCCATGCTGCTCGGCATACCGCTTGGGATACTTTCGGCCCGTAAGCCGTACGGGAAGCTTGATAACCTGGCGATGGGGGTTTCACTGATCGGCGTATGCACCCCGGCGTTCTGGTTGGCGATGCTCCTGGTCCTGATCTTCGGCGTATGGCTCAGATGGCTGCCGATATCCGGTTACGAACCGGGAAGCCTGGCTCACCTGGTGCTGCCGAGCGTCACGTTGGGCGCGATCTCGGCGGCCATCTTGGCGCGGATGACCCGCGCCTCCATACTGGACGCCATGGGCGAGGATTACATCCGTACCGCGCGCTCCAGGGGGCTCTCCGAATGGCGTACGCTCTTGGCTCACGCGTTCCCAAACGCCGCCCTGCCGCTTATAACTGTCATCGGTTCCAACTTGGCTTCGCTCTTTACAGGCGCGGTGCTGACCGAAACGGTCTTTTCGCTGCCCGGGATGGGACGCGAGCTTTACGAGGCGATTTTCAACCGCGATTACAACCTGATGCTTGGGTGCATAGTGGTCATGGCCGTCATATTCGTACTGGCCAACCTCGCAGTTGATATTCTATATGCATTTTTGGATCCGCGGCTTAGGCGCCGATGATGTGCGGCGCATGGCCGTCATTGTTCAAGGGGGGAAAAAGTCATGGAGACCGCCGGCGGAAAGGACGGCGAAGGCGGGAGCAGCGGAGTTCCTTCCGGGAAGCGGGACTCTGAAGGAACCTGCCCGATGTTCCATGGCGCGGTCGCCTACGGGGAGCCGTGCGCCGGCGCGGCGATATCGCCCTCCGGTCCCGGCGCGCCTTCGCCGCTCGCCGCAGCCTGGCGGCGGCTCGCCAGGAACCGCGGAGCGGTCTTCGGCATGATCGTTATATGCGCCATGAGCCTCGCGGCCGCAGGGGCTCCGGTTCTAAGCCCGCACTCGTATTGGGACGGCGTGCCCGGATGCGAACGGCTCGGCCCGCGCCCGGGTTTTTGGTTGGGCACCGATCTGCTCGGCCGCGATGTGCTCTCGCGCATGATGCACGGCGCGAGGATATCGCTTGCGGTGGGGGCCGCCGCCACCGTGCTGAGCCTGGCCATCGGCCTGACTGTCGGCCTCGCAGCCGGCTATTCGGCCGTCTACTCGCGCGGATTGCTTGACGCCGCTCTGATGAGGCTTACCGACACCGTATACGCATTCCCCGGGATACTCCTTGCCGTAGGCATAGCCGCCATAGCCGAGAAGCCATCGCCCTATATCGTCTTCATAGCGCTGGGGCTTTCCGGCTGGCCAGGGATAGCCCGCGTGACCAGGGCCGAAACCATGAAGATCGCAGCTGCCGAGTATGTCCTCGCGGCCAGGAGCCTCGGCGTGCCGACGTCAAGGATATTGCTCAGACACATCCTGCCCAATGCCCTGTCGCCAGTTACGGTTATGGCTACGTTGGCGATCGGCGGCAACATACTGGGCGAGGCGGCCTTGTCATTCCTCGGTTTGGGCGCTGAAGATCCGTACCCGAGCTGGGGGGGAATGCTGTCGGAGGCTCGCGATCATTTCACCGTCTACTGGTGGATGGGGATTTTCCCCGGTATGGCCATCGTCCTTACGGTTCTTGCATTCAACGTGGTCGGCGACGGGCTGCGCGATGCGCTGGACGTAAAATCGGGAGGCGCGTCATATTGAAGGCCGACCTTGCAGCATAAGCGGCGGATCTACAGACGTGGAGGGCGAAAGACATGAAGAAGAGCATCGTGCTGACTCCGGCTCAAAGCAAGCGGCTTATCGCAAAGGGTATAGCGGCGCGCCCCGATGTGATGCGCGCGAAGGAAAGGGGCATGCTGATCGTATGTACCGGCACGACGAACGCGTACATCGCAGAGGAGATAACCGGCGAGCGGATCGAAAAGACGAAATACGTCACCGGTCATTATCGCGATAGGACGCGATACCAGGACGTGCGGCTTTCATCCGAGCTGCCTACGATCATATATAAGGGAGGGAAGAGGGCGGACGGCATGCCGGTAGCCGACGCCGTAAAAGAAATGGTTCCGGGGGATGTCGTCCTCAAGGGCGCCAACGCCCTGAACTACGAACGCAAACAGGTCGCGGTCATGATAGGACACCCGCAAGGCGGTACGCTCGCGTCGGTCCTCGGGTGCTGCGTGGCGCGGAGGATACACCTGGTTCATCCGGTCGGCCTTGAAAAATCTGTGCCGGTAGACCTCGACTGGGC
>CALKMO010000120.1 GCA_937991785.1 uncultured bacterium
GGCGACACGGACGTCGAGGCGGAGTTGGTATACATCACCTCCGGCATGGGGCCGGTTTGGAGGTACAACGGAGAAACGGGCGAGGGCGGACTGCTGCCGATAAAGGCGTGCGACCTGGCAATTGGGCCGGACGGAATGATCTATTGCTGGGGGGATACGGGCAGCTACCAGGGCCCGATAGCCCGCTACTTCCGCGACATGAAACCGGCGCCCCTGGCATCCACGGGCAAGCATACCTATGGCGCCGTCTTCGGCCGCTACGGGCGCGGCAACAACGCGCCGGGCATGGACGTGGACTGGCAGGGCCGCGTGTACGCCACATGCGGATTCAACGACTGCCATATACGCGTGTACGATGCGGAAGGGAAACTTGTCGAGTACGATCGCAGGAAGGTCGTCGGTGAGAAGACGAAGGAGGAAGTGCCGGTCTTCGTCCAGTTCATCCTCGACCAGGGCGGCAACATCCGGCTTGACCCGGCCGGGAACGCCTACCTGTTGGAGATCGGGCTGCCGAAGGGTTTCACGCCGCCACGAGGTTTCGAGAAGGAACCGTCGTACATGCGGTGTTCGGGAACCATCTATAGGTTCACCCCAAAAGGCGGGACCTTCAGGCAAACGAATGACGGGTGGGAAGCGGAGGGTGCCGTGCGCCATTACTCGTTCCCGAGCGGTCCGATATCCGGATCGTGGGCTTCGACGATATCGGTCTGCCACTGCATGCGCCCGCGCTACGACGTGGATGCCTACGGGCGGCTCTACATTCCACACGGCGTGACCTACAAGGTGACGGTGTGCGACAATGCGGACAACCACATCCTGACCTTCGGCGGATACGGGAACTGGGATGCGCAGGGACCTGGCAGCGCAGAGCCGAAGCCGGAGATCCCGCTGGGTTGGCCGATATTCGCGGGGGCGAGCGACAAATACATATATGTCGGCGACGGCCTGAACCACAGGGTCGTGCGTGTGGACAAGGTCTGGGCCGCGAGCGGAACATGCGATATCGAATAGCTGCTCGACCGCGCCGAGCCTCAAGTTAGCCGCGCGACATCGGATCATACGAAGCCAACTGACGGGCGATCTCTCGAAGGTGCTCATCGGCCGGGCGGGGCGGCGGTTTTCCCCACATTCCATTCCGTCCGCACCGATATGTTGACCGGGTGCGGCCCCGCCTTGCCGGTTCCCAGTTCCACCGCGGCCCTGCGGCCCATTTCCTCGAAGTCTATCGCCGGCCCGGTCCAATAGTTTTGCGCGTCTCCCTTTCCGTGAAAGGCGGCTATGCTCAAATCGCGGGGAACATCCAAGCCCCTTGCCGCCGCGGCTTCTGCTACCAGGTGCGCCAGCCCCGGATCCGCAGCCAACACTGCGGTAAAGGGCGGGTCGGCATCGAAGATAGCCCGCACGTTGGGGCTTTCGAACGTGTCCTTTGAGAACGAATTGAAGACGGCGCCGTCCGGCTGCGGCAGGCCGGCGTCGAGAAAGGCGCGACGGAAGCCCTCGGTGCGCTCCTTCGAATCGGGATCCACGTCCTTGATATCCAGCAGCACGAAGCGGATGAACGCTATGCGGCGGTGTCCCATCGCCATCAGCCGCGAGACTGCGTCCCTTGCGGCATCGGCGTTGTCAACGCTTATCGAACTCAGCCCCCACCTGTGCCCTGGCTGGTCAATGAGCGCCGCCGGCACGCCGAGCTTGGCGTAGCGGCGCAGCGTCGAGGCGTAGAACTGCCCGAGCAGGAATATCAGGCGGACTGGCAGGCAGAGCAAATCCGGCGGGATGGTCTTGCGGAGGCGCTTCGGGTCGTGGACGATCAAAAGCGGGTCGCAAATCTCCCCCATCCCGCGCTCGATCCCACGCTGGATCGCGGCCAGATGGGGGCTCTCCCATTGTACGCGCAGGCTATGGCCGAGGACCAGCGCCACGAGGTTGGAAGTGGCCGACACGACGAAACCCTGGTTTTTCGCGACGATACTCCGGCCGGGAGTGACCTTTATCCGGTCCTCGGCGATCAGCACCTTCACGGCGGACCTTACGACCTGCAACCCGACGCGATATCGCCTGGCCATCTGCCTGAGAGAAGGGAGCGGTTCGCACGGCTTCCATCGCCCGGACTTAAGCTCCTCGCGCAGCGCCTCGACGACGCGGCGGTACCTCGGAACGCTACCTTCGGGTCTTCCGCTCCTGCGCGTCTTCTCCGCCATGTCTCCCTCCCCGTTCACCCGGCTTCAATGATCAGCTCGACCGTCTCCCGGACCGATACTCGATGGGCCGGCGGCCCAGCCCGGCCGCCGGCCGCTTATAATACAGAATAACACCAAGGCAAGTTCGCCATGCCTGCTGTCTCGGATCCGGTGTAATATATGAACCGGCGATGGACCCATGACCGGGCCGGGGCGAGGCCTCCTTTCCAGCGGCAGGTTAGGGCGGGACGAAGACTGCGTCGGGGCGAGACGCGCCGCGGGCGCGGGAACGCGATAAGAGATGTGAGGCGATAAACGAAAAGCCAAAGCGCACATCCGGGGCGCGCAGGATGGTGCCGCCGGCCCCTCGGCCTTGGCTGCGGCGTCTTGTTTACTGATGATGGCTGAGGCACTGAAGGGACTTCCGGCCGGAGAACCGACCCCGGCGACCGGCAGGGGAAATCGCGGAAGTTCGCCGCGATCGTACGGCATCCCGATGCGCGGCGGGAGAAGTCTAAGGAGCGTTTCGCGGGCCTTGATGTGGGGGCCTACAGTATGGGCGAACTCGACGGACCCCCGCCAGGTCATCAATAGGACCGATCGGCAGGCCGCCCCTCCATTCGGGCTTCCCCTGCAGCGGCCTTCACGTTTACATGTCATATGACGCGAAGGAGGAACGTTATCACGTAATCGCCGCTGGCATCGCCGGCTGCCTCGACGGCCATCTTCCCCGCGCCCGTTTCTTCGGCGACGATTATCTGCCTCGGCGGCTGTTCCGGAAAGCATCTTCGCCGGACGGGCTGTACGATTTACATGGCTCGCGAAAAGCGGAGGGATTCGCGGCTAAGGCGCCTGGATTTCGCTGAATAGAAGGTATTTACGCTTGCCGACGGCTCCGCCCTGCCTCTGAACGCAGCGGTGGGTGAGAGCGGCAAGGTTTACGTCGTCAACTACAACCATGCTGCGAACTGCTCGTCTCCGTTCAGAAGGAAGCTTGGAAGGCAGTGCACTCGGTCAAGCTCGATACGGCCGACCAACTAAACGCAATCTCTAATCGCTGGCGTCCGACGAGGTCCGCGGCCGTATTTACGCCTCCAGCTATCGGCCGAAAAGTTGGCACACCTGGTGCTGGGAGAAAGGTATCGGGATGCGTTTTGGACGCGAGGAATTCTTTAAGCTTGCATGGGAAAGACGTCTTCCCCGGGATATACTCGCGAAGGAGTGCTTCTTGTGGCTTGCGGAAGTATTTTCCGGCCGGTCTATACGGCGAAGTTGCCCGACGGATGGCGAGAGAAGAGGCGTTCGCTGACGTGGTGGATTCAATATTCCGACGGGCAGGAAGTCCGGCGGAGCGAGGCCGTAGGGACGAAGCAGCAGGCGACCGACTTGCTGTAGATCCAGTCGAGGGAAGCTGTGAAGGAACGGACTGGACTGCCAACATTGAAGGCCGCGAATCCGCCGGCGACCGGCTCGGACCGACGAACCGGTCCGAGCCGAAACCAAAACCGGCTCTGGCAGTACAGGCGTTGTGCAAGCAACGCGAGGGAGAGGGGTCGTAACTCTAAGTTCAGAAAAGAAGGCAGATTGCTTAAGGCATCGGGCGATCATCGCCTGCCGGTGGCATGTCCTCCGCCGAACGGTTGCAACGTCCAACCGACGGGACGAGGCAAGGCCGCGGGTTGTAGGCTAACAGCCGGAAAGGTTTCGGATGCGCGCCGAAAAGGTATGCGTGATCGGGTTAGGTTACGTTGGGCTCCCGACAGCCGCGATGCTGGCTACATCCGGTTTCCGCGTCCTAGGCGTGGACGTGAACCGCGGCATCGTGGATGGGCTGAATTCCGGCTCGACGCACCTTGAGGAGGCCGGGCTGGCGGCCTTCGTGTCGGCTGCCGTCAAGAGCGGCAACCTGACGGCGTCCACCAGGCCCGATGCGGCCGACGTTTTCATAATATGCGTGCCGACGCCGGTATCGAAAGAAAGAGGCGCCGACCTTTCTGCGGTCAGGAATGCCGCCAGGGCCGCGGCAGGCTACATCCGGCATGGCAATCTCGTAGTGCTCGAATCAACCTCGCCGGTCGGCACCACAAGGAACGTCGTGGGCAGGATCGTACAGGAAACGGCCGGTCTGGTCCCCGGTCGGGATTTCGATCTATGCTACTGTCCCGAAAGGGTGCTGCCGGGGAACACCATATCGGAGCTTGTCAACAATGACCGTATAGTCGGCGGCTTCACCAGGAAAGCCGCCGAGCGGGCCGCAGCGATATACGGACGCTTTTGCCAAGGGAAGATATCCCTCACGGACGATCTGACCGCCGAGATGTGCAAGCTGATGGAGAATACCTTCCGCGACGTTAACGTGGCGCTGGCGAACGTGTTCGCCCGCATGGCTGAAGAAGCGGGCATAGATGTGTGGGAGGCCGTCGAGCTGGCCAATCGCCATCCGCGCGTCAGGA
>CALKMO010000121.1 GCA_937991785.1 uncultured bacterium
TTTCTACCGGCTGCTTTCCGGCCGCGCGGTTGCAGACGGCGCCGAGCCGCTCTGCGTCTTTCACAAGCGGCAGGTCCACCGCGTGCGGGTGGAGGAAGAGGATCTCGAAGAGATCGCCTTCGACTACCTCGAAAGAAAGGATGGCGCCGTGGAGCGGCGCAGCGGCAGGGTTCCGGCCCGGAGCCTGCGCTTCTTCTCGGAGCCGATCGGGACCTGGCGCGGGGAGAAGGAGGAGTTCTTCCGCGACGGGACCCGTCTCGTTTTGAGTCGGGGGGAAGGGGTCCCGCTTTCCGCAGGCTTCGAGGTGCCCCTCCTCGGCGGGGTGGATCTTCGGCTCGTCGAGCTGGAGTGGGAGTGAATTCTTCGGCCGGGTCACCGGCGCCGGTAATAGCGCTGGACGAGGTTGTCGTAAAATCTCTTGAAGATGTTGGCGTGCCCCTTCGCCGCGAGCGTTTTCACGTATTCCGAGGAATAGCGGGGCTCGATCACGGGTTCCTCGGCAAGGGACCAGTCCTCCAGATCGTAGCCCACGGCTTCCATGTAGGGGAGATAGGCCGGTCGGAGAAGGCGGATATCCTCCTCGGTGAACCAGTGACGCCAGTCGCCGAAGGCCTTCTTGCGGACGACTTTGTCCTTGCCTGACCCGCGGGGGACCTCGGCTTCCTGCTTCAGCTCGAAGCCGAGGTAGCGGTTGATCTCGGTGAACCGCCCGTTCACCATGTCCTCGTATTTGAATACGAACCAGCTCTCATCCAACCCTTTGACGAAATCCCGCATCCGCTCGTAGCGCGTCTTTTCTTCCTGCACCACCTCTTCGGCCTTCATCGGCCACCCGAAATAGCCGGCGTAGCGGCAGATCTCGACCAGAGAGATCGCGCGCGGGTCGGCTTCTTTCTGCAGGATGCGTTCCAGATAGGCGTTGAATTGTCTGCGATTGAACAGGATCCCCTTGTGGAAGCGGTAGAGGGTTCGGCTGACGAGGACATCCCGCGGGTCTCGGGCCATCCAGATCTTGCGGTCGTAGTGAAACTCCCGGAAGTGTTTCTCGTAGAGTGCGAAGCTCTTGCCCTTGCGCTCCTCATGGGTGTGCTTGTAGACGGCGTTTTCATAATTCCCGGCATATTTCCCCGGCTTGCCGCCGGAAAACGCACGGCAGTGGGGCAGGCCGGCGGAGACCTTGTAGACCATCGCCGTGGTGCCGGATTTCCCGGTACCGAAAATGAGGACTTTCATGAACATCCCCTTCCGTTCGTTGGATTTTGGGGGGCCGTGCGGTTCAGCGACGCCGCCGGGCGGCGCAACGACCCCTTCGGCCGGACGCGGCCGCTATATCGGACGGCGCCTGAACCTGTCAAGCGGACCCTCCGTTGAATGAGGGTTTGATGGAGACGATATGCGGGGCGATCCATTCCGCCCGCGGCGGCGGCCCCTTTCCGAGGATGTCCGCGAGGCGCTCGAGTTTTGCCGCCAGTTCCTCGGGCGCGATTCCGGGATAGCGATGGCGGTGAAACTCCGGGGGCGCATGCGAGCCGGGGAAATAGGCCTTCACCCGCTTCACCGCGAGACGGCCTGCGGCGAGAACCCGGCCGGTGATCCGGCTGCCGAGCGGCGGCGCCGGAAGTTGCGGTCCCCGCGCCGCGACCCCTGCAATCACCTCGAGCATCCGCTCGCAGGCGAGCGGCCCTTCCCGTCCCGTAAGGTGGCGCTTCACGAG
This sequence comes from uncultured bacterium, assembly GCA_937991785.1. Lineage (GTDB taxonomy): Bacteria > Planctomycetota > SZUA-567 > H5-PLA8 > CALKMO01 > CALKMO01. Next base: position 1,715 of record CALKMO010000121.1, read on the forward strand.
CTGCTCGCGTTGTTCCCCCTCGGCCGCGCCCAATCGCCCGGCCAGGACATCCGCGATGCCCGCAATCAGATCCTCGCGCGTGAAACAGGCATGGCTCAGCCCGTGAGGCAACCGGTAAAAGGTGTCGTCGATCGCCTCGCTCACCGAGGGCCGGTAGGTAAAGGCCGGGATCCGCATCACATAGGCCTCCACCCCCGTGGTGCACCCGTTGTGCACGAGCGCGCGCGCGCCCCGAAGCCAGGGGACGACGTTGCCCTCGTTCGTCACGTGGACGTTTTCGAGGCCCCGCGCCGTTTCCCGGTAAACGGCCTGCCCCTCGGTCGGATGCGGCCGCACGATGACCGACAGCCGCGGAAACGCCCGGGCGATCTCTGGGATCACTTGCAGGAAGGCGCGGAAGACCGCGGTCTTCTGCTCGTGGAGGGCGCGGGCGAAGTCGAGCGGCATGCCGACCCCTGCCTTGCCGAACACCGGGCGCCCCGCCTCCAGGGTTCCGGGCCGAAAGAGGTTCTGGGCGGGGAAGAAGGCGTTCACATGGTTGAAGTTGGTGTTGACGAGCAGATAATCTCCGTAGCGCTCGCGGATGCGCCGGACGTCCTCGTCGTAAAAGGCGCGCAGCTCGGGTCGGAGCATGTCGTTGCGAGGGTTCCCGGTGACGTGGATGGGGAGATCCGGGGGCAGGTGCGGCCAGAGGCGCCACAGTTCCGCGTTCTCCTCCCCCCAGGCGAAGAGATGGGAGAGGAAGCCGATCGCCTCCGGAGAAAGCCGTCGCGAGTAGTAGATTTCCGGCGGCAGGTGCACGAGCGCCTCCTCGTCCCAGGCGAGGATGAGGTGGCCGAGGCGTCGCAGGATATGGAACATGTTCAGGTTGCGGGCGGTCATGCT
>CALKMO010000122.1 GCA_937991785.1 uncultured bacterium
TTCGGACGCCGGGAGAATGTTCTCCAGGGCAGGGGCAGCAGGTCTCCAAGTTCCGTACGCCCGTGTATCCAGAAAGATTCCACCCTCCTGGCGCGGCCCGCCTCGAAATCCGCCGCCAGCCTTCTGAAATCCGCCTCCGCCGTGCGGAACACCGCGAACTGCGACCGCTGCGCCAGCATGGCTTCGACCCAGCGTCCGGCGTGCCTAGTGACGTCGAGGTCCACCCGCGGGTAGTCGAGACCCGAGGCTCCCTTATACAGGTACAGGTGGGGAACTCTATGCGGTTTGCCGAGTTCCGCGTTGACCGGTTCTCCGGCGTGGAAGTGAGCGTCCAGGCTCAAACGGTGCGCCGCTCGATGATCGCGATGGACATCCGAGGGCCCGTGGATGAAAAGGGCGTCGGGCCTGGCTTCGCGTATCGCCCGGATAAGGGGCAACAGGTATTTCTTGTCGTCGCCGAGCCCCTGGTCGGGCGCGCCCACGTGGAAACGCTTTCCGATCCCCAGCGCCCTGTCGGCCTCGGCCTGCTCCGCCCGCCGGATCTCGACGATACGCTCCTTCAGCTCAGGCCGAGGATACCCTTCGCTCCCGTCGGTCATTATAGCGACGAAAACCTTGACGCCGCGGCCGGCGAGCATCGCCATGGTTGCGCCCATGGTAAGCTCGTCGTCCGGATGCGCGCCGATGACCATGACGCGCCTATATTCCTTCCTTGCCGCTCCCATCTTGTCTCCTCTTCTTTTCGCCATCCGCCCCCGCGCCTTCTTCTTTCGCCTTCGGTCTGCGGTCTCCGTTCCGCCTTTCCGCCGTCTCCCCCTTAAACCATCTCTTCCGCGCCGCGGGTATCCGCCCGGCGATCCGGACATGCCGCGGGCGAATCCGCCGCAGGGGCGGTTTTTTCGCTGAGAGCCTGAGCCCCCGATGCTGTATGTTACCATCTCCGAGCGGCGGCCGCACCGGGAAAACGGCGCAGCGATGGACAGCTCGGTCCCCGCGCCCGAGACCCCGTTCCCTGGCGGTCCATGCCGGACGGCCTACGGTTGAGAACGATCGAGAAAGCCCGTACGATGAACCGGGCCGCAGCGAAAAGACAAACGGGACCGGGATGCCGCGGGGAGGGGGAGGGGATGCGATACCGTACCGGCGGAGGGAGACGAAACGCATGAGAGTGCTGGCGATAGGGGACCTGCACCTGCCGGGACCCCAGAACAAGACGATGGACGAATTCGGGCCGAAATGGCGCGAACACGTCCATGCGTTGGAGAAAAACTGGCGCGAGATCGTTAGCGGCAACGATGTAGTGCTCATCCCAGGCGATATAACCTGGGCATCGAGCTATGACGAGGCAAAGGCTGAATTGCGATGGCTGGATGGCCTGCCCGGGCGCATAAAGGTGCTAAGCCGCGGCAACCACGAGTACTGGTGGAATAGGGTCGAACGAATGGAGGCCGACCACAAGACCTTGCGCTTCGCCAATGGGTTCTACTCGATACCCGAAGTCGGGATAAACATCCTCGCCTGCGTCGGATACACTTTGCCGAGGATGATCAGGGGCGAGCGGCGCGCGGCGGAGCTGGAGAATTACTGCAGGCAGCTGCAGAACCTGTGGACGTCGGTCCGAAGCCATGTTGAAGCCCTTGCCGCCGTCCCGAGGGCGCGGAATTTCGCCATGGTGCACTACCCGCCGATAGAGAGCGACGGCACGCCTTCGGGATTGCATGAGCCGATACGGCTATACTGCGCCGATTGCGTCTTCGGACACCTGCACGGCGAGCAGGGGCGTACGGCATGGACGGGCAGGATCAACGGGACGACATACCATTTCGTGGCTGCAGACTGGATCGGATTCAAACCTGCGGTCATCGCAGAGAATTTGTGAAGAGTGCGGCCCTCCGGGCAGGAGCGGGGCCGCTCTTTTGGAGATGGAGACGGGAACCATGGCCATGACGTCGCGAGAACGCGTCCTGACGGCTGCCGAGCACAGGGAGCCGGATCGCCTTCCCATAACCTTCGACGCCGAGAAGGAAGTGATCGAGGCCTTGAAAAAATACTTTAGGGTCGGGACTAGAGACGAGGTCTGGGACGCCCTGCACGTCGACACCAGGCTCGTCGGCGCAAAGCACAACCATCCGCGCATACGGCGCGAAGGCGGCATCAGCTACGACTTCTGGGGGATAGGGTCGAAAGAACAGGCGTACAGCGGCGGGACGTATTCCGAGTACTGCGTCTTCCCGCTCGCGGATATGGAGACCGTGGCGGAGATCAAGAAATACGAGTGGCCCACGCCTGACGAATTATCGTTCGAGCCGCTGTTCGAAGCCCGCGAAAAGAATCCGGACAAGGCGATCATCGCGCACATAAGCCACGGCGGCTATTTCAAGGCATGCCACATGCGCGGCCAGGAAAAATTCCTCGAGGATATGGCCGTCAACCCGGAGATGGCGGAGACAATAATAAGCAAAGTCATGGGATACACGTTCCCGGCCGTAGAAAAGATGTGCCGCGAGGCCGGGAAGGCGTTCGATATCTATTACATAGCGGACGACTTCTGCACGGCTAAGGGACCGATGATCTCGCCGGGGATGTTCAGGAGGCTTATAAAACCCTATCTGGCGCGCCTGGCGGAGATCGTCCGCTCCCACGGGAAGAAGTTCCTCCTTCACGTATGCGGGGCGGTCCGCCCGCTCATGAACGACCTGATCGAGGCCGGGGTGGACATACTGGAGCCCATACAGACCTCGGCCGCCGGCATGGAACCGGAGGGGCTCAAGCGCGATTTCGGCGAACGTCTTACGTTCTACGGCTCCATAGACCTTATCCAAGTGCTGAGCAAGGGGACCAAGGAGGATGTCAGGCGGGAAGTCCTTAAGAACTTCAGGATACTCGGAAAGGGAGGAGGTTTCATCGTCGGCCCCGGGCACACTTACATCCAGCCGGACGTGCCGTTGGAAAACATACTGGCGATGTACGAGACGGCGTACGCCGAGTGTTCGTATCGTTGATGGGACCGCGGCATCGAAGGCGATGGGAACGATCCGCCGCCGCAGCGGCGCGAGGCCGGCCGGGAAGATGGGAAGGGAGGGATCGGAAGCCGTGTGGGAACGCCTGCGCCTGACCGAATACGGCAAGGACGAGATGCTGATACTGGCGGCGGCCAGCATCGCTACGGGCGGGGGTTTGTTCCTGGCCTTCGGCCCGTGGGCCGTCCTGCCGCCGGCCGCCGCGCTTGCGCTGGCGCTGCAGTTCTTCCGCGATCCGGATCGGCGGCCCCCGAACGATCCGAACGAATGGCCGTCCCCGGCGGACGGGCGGGTTACGGAGGTCGCGGAGACGGCGGAACCGCGTTTCATAGGAGGTCCGGCGAAGAAAGTCGGCATATTCATGTCGCCTTTCAACGTCCATGTAAACCGGTCGCCCGCCGACGGAACGGTGGAATACCTGTCTTACGAACCGGGCCGCTTCCTGGACGCCCGCCGCAAGGAAAGCGCGGAAAAGAACGAATCGCAGTGGATAGGCATAAGGACGGCGCCGTACGGCATCCCCATAGTGGTCCGGCAGATAGCCGGCGTGATCGCGCGCAGAATAGTATGCAGATTGGATACAGGGGACAGGGTGTCGAGGGGCGGGAAGTTCGGGATGGTGAAATTCGGTTCCCGCGTCGAGCTGTACGTGCCGGCGGAAGCGCCGGTGGATATCGCTGTCGAACCGGGACAGTACGTCCGCGCCGGCGCCACGACAATCGCCCGGCTGAGAAAGGCTCCAGACCCGAAGGAAAAGGGAACGCCGCAGGCCGGGGCCGGCGCGTGAGCCCGGATCCCGCGCATCCGGCGGCGTTCCATGCCCCGATATGCGCGGACCCGGCCGGCGCCTCTGGCGCATGGTGGCGCCGGCCGAACGCGCCGGGAAAGGAGGGGACCCGTGCTGGACAGGAAGACCTTTTTCGTGAGGGAACGCGTCGGTCTTCTGAAGCTCTCGGATACATACGACATCATGGATCCGGAGACGGGCGCGCAGATAGGCATCGCCAAGGAAAAACCGGGAGCGCTTGCCCATGTCGCCCGCCTGATAGTGAACAGGCAATTGCTGCCCACAAAGGTATTCGTTTACGAGGGCGACGATCCGGAAGATGAATCGAAACTGCTGTTTTCGATACGCCGCGGATTTTCGTTCTTCCGATATCGGATTGTAATAGCCGACAGGGACGGGAAGACCATGGGCCGGATGGTCAACAAGGTATTTTCTCTTGGAGGGGCGTTCCGCGTCTTCGACGCGTCCGGCTCCGAAGCGGCCCTGGTGCAGGGCGACTGGAAAGGATGGAACTTCAAGGTTCTCGACATGTCCGGCAACGAAATCGGCACCATAACGAAGAAATGGGCCGGGCTTGCCAGGGAGCTGCTGACATCGGCGGACAATTACGTCGTCTCCCTCAAGGACGATTCGCCCAAAGAGCTGGCGATACTGCTCCTGGCCGCCGGGCTGGCGATAGACATCGTATACAAAGAGAAGGGCTGACGCGCGCTATTTCTCGCCAGCGGAGGCACCCGTCGGGCGCCGCCCATCGCAACGTCTACGTTTCGCTTTCCGGCGGGCCGATTCGCCGCATAGTTTCTCGCACGCGGCGGGCCGGCCGCATTATACTCGGGATGCGGTTCCGCAACGGAGGCCGCGCGCCGCTCCTGCGCGGCGCGGCCGGCTTTGGGCCTGGGGCTGCGGCTTTCGGAGGCGCCGAGTTATGGCTCGCGGCGGCGGAGGGAAAGGAAGCGACGGGCTTTTCGAAGCGGCGGCGGCAGAGCTGCGGCGCAGGGGAGCGCCGCTGGCCGACAGGATGCGGCCGCGGACGCTGAACGAGTTCGTCGGCCAGGAGGACGTCATCGGTCCGGGGCGCATCCTGAGGCGCGCGTTAGACGAAGGGAAGCTGGCGAGCTTCATCCTGTGGGGACCTCCCGGATCGGGCAAGACCACGCTGGCGCACCTCGTGGCCAAGGCCAGCAATGCGCATTTCGAATCGTTCTCGGCGGTCATGAGCGGCGTCAGGGAGGCGCGGGACCTGATCGAACAGGCGGCCAGGCGGCTGGCCTTCGAGGGCCGCAGGAACATCCTGTTCGTGGACGAGATAAATCGTTTCAACAAGGCCCAGCAGGATGCATTTCTCCCGCACGTCGAGGCCGGAACCATAGTGCTGATCGGAGCCACTACGGAGAACCCCTCGTTCGAGGTGATAGCGCCGTTGCTGAGCCGCTGCCGGGTGTTCGTGCTCAAGCAGCTTTCGCCCGACCAGATCGGCGCGATACTCGACAGGGCGCTGGCCGATCCCGAACGCGGCCTGGGAGCGGAGAAGGTCGTACTTGCTCCGGATGCCCGCGCCCTCTTGTGCAGCCTGTCCGCCGGCGACGCGCGCTGCGCGCTTAACGCGCTGGAACTGGCCGCGATGACCGCCCCGCGCTCCCCTGGCGGGACGCGAACCATAGACGTCGAGCTGGCCAGAGAAGCCCTCCAGCGCAACACGATACTCTACGACCAGTCCGGCGAAGAACACTACAACCTGATAAGCGCCATGCACAAATCCATCAGGGCGAGCGATCCGGACGCCGCCATCTACTACATCGCGCGGATGCTCGAAGGCGGCGAGGATCCGCTCTACATAGCCCGCAGGCTGGTCAGGGCCGCCAGCGAGGATATCGGCATGGCCGATCCGCAGGCGCTGGTTATAGCCGTGGCGGCTAAGGAGGCCACGGAATTTCTCGGCGTTCCCGAATGCGACACCGCCCTCCTTCAGGCTGCTGTGTATCTCGCCTGCGCCCCGAAATCCAACGCGCTCTACAAGGCCGTAGGGGCGGCGAGGGCCGAGGTGAAGGAAAGCGGACCGCTGCCGGTGCCGATGCACTTCCGCAACCCGGTGACCTCCCTGATGAAAAACATCGGCTACGGCGACGGCTACATGTACGACCACGACTTCCCGGAAAAGATATCGCCCCAGGAACGGATGCCCGAAAAACTGCGCGGCAGGCGGTTTTACATGCCCGGCAACATAGGGTTCGAGAGGGAGATTCAGAAGCGGCTGAAATATTTCGAGGAGGTCAGGAGGAGAATGCGACGCGAAGCCGAGGAGCGGGGGGAGACGCGGCAATCCGATTGAAGGCTGCCCCCTCCTATTTGTGCGCCGCGCCCGGGTATCCGCGAAGGCCGCAGCGGCCGGCGCAATCCTTACTCCCGCGGCGTACCCTGCCGTCCGCCGAACGGTTCCCGCCGCCGGGCGCTTCGAGCGGCTGCGCGGCCGACGCGGCGGGTTCCGGCGGTAGGGGATCGAAGCGGGCCGAAGATAAGGCTCAAGCGGTGGGGATTCGAGGCGCAGCGCCGGGCCACAGCGTCCTGCCGTTGCCGCCCAGTATCAGCGCCAGGTCCTCGGGCGAAAGGAACGGACATCGGCGCATCAGCATCTCGATGCCTTCGGGAGGTCGCGCCGGGCCTGCCGGCGCGCTCCTCCCACGAGCGCTACGTCCGCGCAAGCCGCGCGCCTTTGCGGAAGCGAAAAGCAGCTTGCCCGCGCCGAGTTCGCCCACGAACCATCTTATCGCGCCGGGCCCCGGAGCCCCGCACGAACGGACGAAAACGTTGTCGAAGCGGCCGAGTCGCGCTGGCGGAAGCCATTCGCGCCGCGACCTGCCGACGAAACCATCGAGCAGAAAAACGACGCTGCGCGATGCCGTTACGGCGCGCTTTATCGGCAGCACGTCGGCCGTCCCCGGGCGGGGGGCTAGCAGGACGGCGATCGAGCGTTCGCCGCACGCGTGGAGTTCGGCGAAGTCCGCATCCCTCGCACGGCTAAGCCTCCGCCATTTCTCGTAGCCGTCCGGCGGCGGAGCCGC
>CALKMO010000123.1 GCA_937991785.1 uncultured bacterium
ACGATCCCCTGCCGCCGGGATCGCTGGAGGGATTGAAGGCCGAAGGGAAATGCACCGAGCTGGGGCGTTCCCTGCGCGCCGCCGTGAACCGGCTTAAGGGCCAACCGATCGCCGCCCTGATCCCCATCACCGACGGAGGCTCGAACAAGGACGAGGACCCGATCCTGGTGGCGGACGATATCGGGGTCCCCATCTACCCGATAGGCATCGGCGCCCCGGACGCAAAAGACATCCAAGTGGTTTACATGTTCGCCGAAGACGTGATGTTCGCGGACGACAGCGCCCCGGTGTACGTCAGGGTAAGGCATAGGGGATACGGCGGCGAGACGGTGGCGTTGACGGTCAAAAAGGACGGAGAGATCGTACAGGAGCGGCAGATACGCCTAAGCGAGGTTTCTCCAGAGGAGACGTTCGAGGTGAGGATAACGCCGAAGGAGAAGGGGACGTTCGAGTTCTCCGCCGAGGTGCCCGCGAGGCCGGACGAGATCAACGCCGACAACAACTCGAAATCCCAGAAGATCCGCGTGACCGACGAGAAGCTGCGGGTGCTCATGGTGGAGGGAGATCCGAGCTGGGAGTTCCGTTTCATGAAGGCGGCGTTCATGCGCGACAGGAAGCGAATGGACGTAAAGGTGATCCAGCGCTCGGCGGACCCGGACCTGGCGGGCAGACCGGGGTCCGAGTATCTGTCCAACCGCGGCTTGCCGCAGCGCGAACAGCTGTTCAAGTTCGACGTGGTGGTGATAGGCAACGTAAAGTCCGACTTCTTCACGAAGAAGGATATGGAGAACCTGTCGCTCTTCGTTCAGGAGGAAGGCGGCGCGGTCTGGTTCGTAGCCGGCCCGAATCACATGCCGGACACGTACAAGGACACGGAGATCGAACGGCTGTTGCCGATCGAGTTCGAGAAGAACGAGGAACGCACCCCGGCAGCCGAGATATCGGAGCCCCTGGAGACGCCGTTCAAGGCCGTCCTGACTCCCGAGGGCCGCGTGCACAGCCTGTGCCGCCTGGACCCGGATCCGAGGCGCAACGCCGAGCTGTGGGACTGCATGCCGGATATGTACTGGTTCCATAGGGCGGTGCGCTTGAAGCCTGCCGTCGGCGCGGAGGTGCTCCTGGCGCACGGCACCGAGACCGGCCGCGGGGGGAGCGCCCCGCTGCCCCTCGCGGTCGTGTCGCCCTGCGGCAAGGGAAGGGTGCTGTATTTCGCCGTGCGCGATATGTGGCGGATGCGTTTTCCATCGGAACTGGGCCCCGAGAAGCTCGAGCGGTTTTACGGACACGCCGTCCAGTACTTGGGGCTCCCGCACCTGATGGGCGAAAGCCGCCGGGTGCGGATAGCCGTAGATTCGCGCGAGTACTCGGTGGGGGACACCGTCAGGCTGAACGCTCGCATACTGGACAAGTCCTACATGCCCAGCGGGAAGGACAGGTACGCCGTGGAAGTCGCGTCCGCCGACGGCGGAGTCGCGTGGCGCGGCGAGATCGTCGCATCCCCCCAGGGATCGGGCAACTTCCGCGGCGAAATACAGGCGAAGGCCGAGGGAGATTTCAAGGTACGCATAGTGGACGAGGAGGAAGGCGAGGCGGAGTTCAGAGTAGCGGCGCCCAGGATAGAGATGGACGATCCCGGAATGAAGATCGAACTTCTTAAGGAGATCGCCAGGCGTTCGGGCGGCGAATACTTCCCGCCAGAACGCGCGGGCGAGCTGCCGGACGCCATACGGAAGTCCCGGAAGAAGGTGGAGTTCCGTATCGAAGATCCTTTGTGGGACGCCCCGATAATGGCGGTGGCGTTTTCGCTCCTGATGGGGATCGAATGGTTCATGCGCAAGCGGTCGGACCTCTGCTGATCCGGCGGGGCCGGAGCCTCGGCATCGCCCGCACACGAGGCCGGCGGCCTGGCGGCAGGACGCGAATGGACGCCCTATAAGGCCGCGGCGGGCGACCGCGGGCGGCGGGAGGCGGCGGTCGAAGCCGGCGGGCTCTCGCGATTGGAAAGTATGGGGCCGGACGCCATGCGAACGATCGAAGACCTGAAACTCCGCATCGGGAAGGTGCGGGCGCGGGAACGGCGCGTGGCGCTCGCCACCGGCATCTCCAAGACCGCATTGGCGATGGCGGCCTCGTGTCTAGTTTTCTTCCTAGCCGATTATTTCCTGGCCATGCCGATATGGGGACGCGCCGCATCGGCGGCGATGCTCGCGTGCGCAGTCGCCGCCGCGGTCCGGAAGGCGCTGGTCCTGCCCCTGCGAAGGATCATGGACGACGACGAGATCGCCCTGCGGATCGAAAGGCGCCACCCGGAACTCCGCGGCCGCCTCATATCCACGGTCCAGCTCGCGAGGGAGGGGCGGGCCGGCGGATACCTCGGTTCGCCGGAGCTTATCGCCGCACTGGAGGCCGAAACGCTGGAGGCCGCCGGTCCGCTGGATTTCTTCGGAATAGTGGATACGTCCGATCTCCTCCATTTCGGCTCGGCGGCCATGGCGGTCGCCGTCGTGGCGGCGGCAAGCTGCCTGCGGTGGCCGGAACACGCATCCGTCCTGTTCCGCCGGCTGGCGATGGCCGACGTGGCCTATCCGACCAGGACCCGCATACTCGCCCTCGAGGCCCCGCCGCTGGTGGCCAGGGGGGATCCGATACTCGTACGCGTCAGGCTCGACCCTTCAGCCTACGTTCCCGAGGATGACGTCGCGGGGACTCTCGAGGCGAGAACCGCGGACGGCGGCGCAATAACTGAAGACTTGGTCCGCGACGCCGGCGGCGACCCCGCTGTATTCGCGGCGAGGATCGGCAAGGCGACCGAAGACATCGTCCTGTCGGCGCGGGTGGATGACGCCTCGGCCGGCGGGATAACGGTCCGCGTCGTCCCGCGCCCTGAGATAACCGGCGGGCACATGAGAATTATAAGCCCTGCCTACACCATGCGGCCGCCCGAAACGGTCGGACGCATCGGGGACGTGACGGCGCTGATAGGATCGGAAGTGGAGATCGAGGCCAAGGCCAGCAAGCCGATAAGGAGCGCCAGGATCGTACGGGCGGATGGAACCTCAATACCCATGAAAGTCGAGCTCGACGGAACCGTCCTCAAACTCGCTTCCCCTATGAAGATTGACAAGGACACGAACTACCATTTCGAACTGACCGATCGCGACGGCTTGACCAACGCCGATCCGATAGAATACATCATCTCGGCCAAACCGGACGCCCCCCCGACCGTCAGGATCCTCGTCCCAGACCGCGACCTGACGCGGACCCCGAACGCCCGCCAGCCGGTCCGCTGCGCAATCAAGGATGACTTCGGAACCAGGGTGGCGTGGATAAAATGGCGCATCGACGACAGCAGGGACGTCAGGGAGCTGAAGCTTGAGATACCCCCCGAGCGCGTGAGAGATCGCGAGCTGGAACTGAACTTCGAGTGGATGCTCAAGGACCTTAATCTCAGACCCGGCCAGGTCGTTACCTACTGGATCGAGGCCGACGATTTCTGCGACAGCAACGATTTCGCCGAAGGGGCACGGGGCGAAACGGCCGGCGGCGCTGCCGCCGCGGACGGACGGGAACGAGCGTATTCAAGGAGCAGAGAGCTGAAGTTCTTCATCGTGGATCAGACGACGAAGTGGCGGGAGCTCATGGATGCGGTCGAGCAGGCCGCCGGGCGGATCCGAACCATAAAGGAAGAACAGGAAAAAGCCAGAGATGCTACCGGAAAGGCAATTGATCAAATAAAGGATTGAGCCGCCGCACGCCTTGATTCGTTCGGACGCATGGCGGCCCGATCCGTCCGTCCGACCGCCGCGGCGTTCGAACCAGCGGAGACTAAAGCGGCAGGCCGGGTCCTCCGAAAAAATACGATCGGGCCATGACCGCCAGGAACAAGGCCGCATTGAGCGGCGCCATCGCATAAGGACGGACCACATCCCATCCGAACCACAGGAAAATGATGAGGGCGGCGAATCCGGCCGCAGGCGGCAGGCTGAAAGCGCGGGCCGCCTTCCACGGCAGCAGGCCGGCGGCTATCTTCGAGCCGTCGAGCGGCGGTATCGGCACGAGATTGAACGCGGCGAGCACCCAGTTGCCGGCCGCCACGGAAAGGAATATATCGAAGTTGAAAGAACCCTCCGGCGCGATCGGTTGAATGCAAAACAGCAGCAGGAAGACGACGGCTATAAGCATGTTCACGGCCGGGCCGGCGGCCGCGCATATTGCGTTTCCCTTCCTGGGGTTCCTGAAATTATAGGGATTGACCGGTACGGGCCTGGCGCCGCCGAATATGAACGACCCCTGGGAAAGAAAATAGCATGCCGCCGGCAGAAGGATCGTCATGAACGGATCTATGTGTACGAGCGGGTTGAGGCTCAATCGCCCCTCCCTCGCCGCGGTACGATCGCCAAGCCTGAGCGCCACGAACGCGTGGGCCACCTCACCGAAAACGGGATCGGGAACGGCCGTG
>CALKMO010000124.1 GCA_937991785.1 uncultured bacterium
AGCCCAGCGTGCTTTCCATTCTCGTTCAGCGGGAAAGGATGGACGAGCTGGAATCGAACAGGGCGATGGACTGCATCGAGTGTGGTGCGTGCACTTTCGTGTGCCCGGCGGGGCGCAGGATAGTCCACGCCATACGCCTCGGCAAATCGGTCGTCATGGAGAAGATCAGGGCCAGGCAGGAAAAGGAGCGCGCCGAGAAAGCCGCGGCGGCCAAGGCGGCCGGGTCCGGTGCGGCCGCGGCCGGCGGCCAGCCGTGCGCGGCGGGCAAGGATTCCGGAAAAGGTTGAGCCATGTCCGAGCAGAGCGCGAAGGCGGAAGCCGTGGCAGAAGCCCCGGCGATGCCGGCCAGGCTGGTGGTGGCATCCTCGCCGCATATACGGTCCGAAGAGTCCATACCGAAGATAATGTGGACGGTGTTCTTCTGCCTGTTGCCCGCGTGCGCCGTGGGCGTGTCGGTGTTCGGCGTCCGCGCGGCGGTGCTGCTGGCCGTCTCGGTCGCTACCGCCGTAGTGACGGAGGCGATATGGCAGAAGCTCACCGGTCGCCACGTTACCGTCCACGACGGGTCGGCGGCCGTTACCGGGCTGCTCCTGGCGATGGTATGCGGTGCCGGGACGCCGGTTTATGTCGTGATGGTCGGGGCGATCTTCGCGATATTGATCGCCAAGCAGATGTTCGGCGGTCTCGGGATGAATATATGGAACCCGGCGCTGGCGGCGCGGGCGTTCCTGCAGGTGTCGTTCCCGGTCGAGATCAACGCTGGTTGGCCAGCGCCGAAGTGGACGATAGGCGAGAGCCCGCTCTTCGATCCCAGGCACTACACGACGGCCGAGCAGGCTGCGGCCGCTGGCAAGGCCCTTCCATGGGGGGTTGACTGCGTGACCGGCGCCACGGCCCTCCACGAGGCCAAGGAAGGCGTAAAGGGGCTGATCGGTCTCAGCCCGGATCTCTGGATCGGTTCGGTGCCCGGATGCATAGGCGAAACCTCCGCCATAGCGCTGATCTTGGGCGGCCTGTTCCTGATCTACAAGCGCTACGTGCGGTGGGAGGTGCCGGCGGCCTTCTTCCTTACCATCGCCGTGCTGGCGGTTGTCCTGCCGATGAAGACGTACGGCGCTGGCGGGACGGTCGCCTACACTTGGGATTACGGCCCGCTCTTACACCTTGCCGCCGGCGGCGCGATGATAGGCGGGTTCTTCATGCTGACCGATATGGTGACCTCCCCGTTGACCGTCAAGGGGCAGGTAATATATGCCATCGGCGCAGGGGTTCTCGTCATGCTCATCCGCAGCTTCGGGGGATACCCCGAGGGCGTATGTTATTCGATCCTGATAATGAACACCCTTGTTCCGCTGATAGACAGGGTCGTAAAGCCGAAGGTTTACGGCACGGCGCCGGGCGCGGAGAAGGGGGCGGCATAAGGAAGGATGTACGTTTGGGCGGACGGGCCGGCGTATAACCTTGGAGTTCGGACGTGGGGGCGGCGCCGCAGACGCCGCGAGAGCAAAACGCGGCGCGTCGCCGCGCAGCGGGTTGCGGCCTTCCGTCCGTGCCGCAGGGGTCGTTGAAGGTATGAAGGCATATGGGATGGAGGGGGCATGAGCGGCCTGGAGTCTACAGCTGAGAAGGCGGCGATGGCGATAGCCGCCGCCGGGCCGTCGTTTGCGGCGCGGTTGTTGCGCTACGCGCTGGTGCTGCTGATCGTATGCGGGGCGTCCGGCGCGTCGGTCGGGTGGGTCTATGCCGTGGCGAGTCCGCGCATAGCGAAGCTGAAGGAGCAGGCTTTGCGCGGATCGCTTTCAACGGCCTTCCCCGGCAAGGACTTGGTTTTTCAGGATGCCGACCTTGGAGGCGACGGGGAACCGCGGTGGACGGTCAAGGACGCCGGCGGCGCCACGATAGGCGCTTGCGCCGTCGCGAAGGCGCGCGGGTACGCCAGCGATATCGAGGTTCTCGTAGGGGTCGGCCTTGACGGAGCCGTCAAAGGGGTTCGCATAATGTCGTCCAAGGAGACTCCGGGGCTCGGCGAGAAGATCCGCGAAGTCGAGGCGAAGGTTACGCTTGTTGACATGATAATGGGAAAGGGGCCTGCGGAGCCGGGAGAACCGGACATCCCGTGGTTTCTCAAGCAGTACATAGGAAAGCGATCCGGAGATATGAACCTTACGAAGGGCAAGGGCCCGGGTCCGGACAGGATAGATGCGATAACGGGAGCGACGATTACATCGAGGGCTGTGACCGAGGCTGTGCGGCGGGCCGTCGAGTCGGCGATGGGATTGCTGTCCGTGAAGGGATCCGAGGCCGGGAGGTGATCCGGGGGCCGTCTTCATCCGTCCTCATCCGGCTTGCGGCCGGATAAAAACCCTTCCGGCCCGCCCGGCGAGCCTTCGTGGACGATCGAAGATCAGTTGCGGATCGGCCACGGCGAAGATTTCTCCGCGCCACGGCGGTACTTGGCGAACGGTCGGTCGTTTCCGAATATCTTGCCGTAAAGCGGCGCGTGTGCGGACCGCAACGCCCTGCCGATCCGACTGGCCTTGCGGGAGCGATAATGACCTTTTCGAAGGTCGAAAAAAAGGGTGTGATGGGCGGATCGTTCGATCCAGTCCACATCGGTCACCTTTCGATCTGCCAGCAAGTCGCCGACCACTTGGGACTTTCGAAAGTGGTCTTGATGCCAGCCGCCTTGCCCCCCCATAAGAGTCGAGACGATATGGCTCCGGTAGAGGACCGACTGGTGATGTGCAGGCTGGCGGTTAAAAATCTTAAGGGCTTGGAAGTATCCGACCTTGAGGCAAGAAGGGGCGGAATATCCTATACGATAGATACCGTCCGCGAGTTGACGGCGGCGTGGGGACCGTCTGTGGAGATATACTGGATAATAGGATCCGACATGCTGCCGGACCTTCCGTCATGGAAGGACATCCAAGAACTTCTAAGCATGGTCCGCTTCGCGGTGGCCGACCGGCAGATATGCCCTCTCGGTCCGGCGGTATGGGACCGGCTGAGGGAGAAGCTGGGGGAAAAGGCGGTCGAGAAACTCCAATCGTGCGTGGTTCCTGTCCAGAGGGTTGACGTGTCGTCCACGCAGGTGCGCGAGATGGCGCGGCGCGGCGAACACCTTAAAGGGTTCGTTCGGCTGGAAGTCGAGGCGTATATCAGGAACAGGGGGTTGTACGGCGCCTCCGTAGCGGGGTGGCGCCAGGTGCGGGAGTGATCTTTTATCGGCTGCCGTCCGATTCAGGGACGGAGAAGGGATAAGGCGACTGAAAGGCGGGTGCGGGGCGGGTTCCTGGACATCCGGAGCCGGGCAGGGGTCTTCCCGCAGGCGCAAGGGCGGACCGAAGGACGCGGGCGTTACCGCCCGACGCGTCCTATGGCAAGGGAAACGGACCGTTGCCGCAGGTGAGGTGCGTTCCGGCAAGATCGCGCCTTCCTGCGAACGATCGCGAGGCTTTAAATTCGCGAGGTCCTCTTGAAGGACGAGCGTGGAAGAGCGTCCCTCCGATCAGGGAGAGAATATCTGAAACATGGATGAACGTACTCTCTCCCTGGCGGGCAGATTTCTTGGCGGCGACCGGTCCGCCTTCGATGAATTGGCAGAAATACTTGGCCGCCAAGCGTATCGGACGGCGCTAGGCGCGCTGGGCAACCCGGCCGAGGCGGAGGATATTGCCCAGGAGGCGCTCGTCAAGCTCTACACGCGGGGGGCCGAGATAGAGAACGTCAGAAGTTTCCCGAGCTGGTTCTATCGGGTCGTCATGAACCTTCTTCACGACCGCTATAGGAAGGCCGCCAGGGAAAAGGAGGCATTGGAGGCTGCGGAGGCGATAAGGGAAGCGAGGTTGAAGTCGATGTCCGAGCCGATGCCTGAGGATGAAAGGGCCAAGCTCGGAGAGGCGATCCGCGCGGCCATAGCGTCGCTCGACGAAAAACACAGGGAGGCGTTTATCCTCAGAGAGGTCGAAGGCAAGAACCATGCCGAGATAGCCGGAATTCTCGGCGTGCCGGAAGGCACGGTTTGGTCGAGGGTGGCATACGCACGCCGGTATCTTCGGGAAAAGTTGAAACGGGCCGGCCTTTTGGGGTGAAGACTAGCCATGTGCGCGGAGCCAGGGGATTGCGAAACGGTTCGAGGATTGCTTTCGGATTATATGGACGGCGGGCTTTTGCCGGCCGAAAGGGAGCTTGTAATAAGGCACCTGGATGTATGCCGCGATTGTTCGGATACGCTCGCCGACTATCGCCTGATAGGCGAGATCTGCCGCTCAATGTTCGATGCGGCGGATAAGGAGCCCGATTTTACCGCAATGGCGGCTCGGGCCAAAGAAGAGGGGCGCAAGCCGTCGGCCCCCGCGCACATCGAATTTCCCAGAAGGGCATGGAGGCTGCCGTTCTTTGTAGTCCTTCGCGTCGCCGCCGCCGTTGCGATTTCCTTTGGAGCCGTCTTCGCGGCGACCGTTTATTTGCACGATCACGGCGCATACTATGCCGGCTCTCGCCGCGCTGCCGGTAGTGGCGGAGATACGGCGCTTGCGCAGGCGAGGCCTTCCGAGCGCAAGACGGACGGCGAAGTGGCCGGCAGCGAGATAGCCGCCGCGACGCAGGACGGAGCGAGACGGGTCCCGATCGGTTCGAACGATGTCTCTTTGGTCATGGACGGGACGGCTCAATGGGGCGAGGAAATAGGCTCACCGGGCGGAAGGATATTCGGCAAGCCGCTGCTTGGCGTCGTCATCGGCGGTCGCCTGGTGGACTCGATCGGCCGGCCTGTGGCGGCGGAAGGACTGCTGGTCCTCGCCGTCGAATCCGGCAGCCCCGCCGATCAGGCCGGGCTTAGGGTCGGCGACCTGATACTGGAAGCGAACGGCATGACATTCACCGAAACTTCTCCGGAACAGGCCGGACGGTTCGTATCGCTGATAAAGGGCCTCGGACCGGGGGCTACTGTGGAAATAACCTACGAAAGAGCCGGCGTCATCCGAATCGGCAAGGTTCTGCTCGGCCGCTACCGCTTGTGGGAACGGCAACCCTGATCTCCTGCGCGCCGGCTCCGAGAATCTCCCTATCAAGCCCCTTTGGGCGCCGGCGGTCGAGGTTTCGTAGTGCGACATTGTCCGTTCTGTCCGACACCGAAAACATGTTGCGCGCAAAGCAGGTTGCGGGCGAGGTCCCGGCATGCGGGCGGGACATGTGTTCGGCGCGCCGCAACGTTGTCATTCGATGTGAAATGCCGCGCGCGGTTTGTCGGCGCGGGTTCTAGTGGGCGTGCCGGGCGCGGATCGCTTGGCGTGGGCAGCGCATCCATGCGCCGGGCCGCGTTCACCGTAAAAAGCGGCCGGGTTCTTGCATTCTAATCCCGACTTTTGATTCGAGCCCCGCGGAATCGAATGACCGGCGCCGACCAAGGCTCGCGATCTTGAACCGAAGAGGGACATCGCCGCAGCTAGGGATATGTCCCATGCCGCGTGCGCGATCCAAGGCACAAGCAGGTTGTCCGTGGATGCGTACATCCATCCGAGGAGCGTACCGGCTGCGAATCCGGCGCAGACGTGGGCCCGGGCTTCGGGCGAGTCGCGGCCGGGAGTCCAGTGAGCCCAAGCGAAGAAAGCGGAGGCGATGATTATGCCGCTCCGCGTACCGAAGACGGCCGCGATGCGGGTCTGAAGGTAACCGCGGGCTATCGCTTCTTCGACGAAGGTAAAGGCCAGAGCGAACGGGACGAAGCGACTGAAATCCATAGTACCAAGCCCGCCGAGATAATTTTCCAGGTACTCGGCAAAGGCGGGCCGCAGGCGCAAGAGCGCCAGGAAAAGCGCCGCCGGAAGCAGGGTGAAAACGAAGAGGATGACCGCTCCCCATTCCCTGAACCCCTCGGGTAACCCGGCCCACTGCACCCCCAGCGGTCGGAGAAATCCATCGCGCAGAAGGCCGTTGGCCGCGAGGACGACTAGGAAGGCGATCGGTTGAAGCGCCGCTTGACTGTTCAGATTGAGCAAGCATATGCGCAGCCCCGCGTACAACGCGACAAAACTCGCCGCCTCTATAAATTCCGTGAACAAGGCCGTCCCCTTTCTTCCCTTCCAGCGTTACGGGACCGCCCACTTTCCTTGAGTGCAAACGCTATAGCGATCCCTTAAGGATTATTTCGGCAAAATCGGCTGCGAACTTTCGGCTTTTGCGCGATGGGCTGTTTTGTAATGGGTCGCGAGTGAGCCATTGCCCTTTGGTGATGTGACCTTAACGGGGAGTGGATTTCGCGGGTTAGCCAGCACCCCTTTTGTCCTTTTTGGTGCGTGTCCGCAAAGCATAGGGCTTCGGCGTTCGGATGTCGCGGTGTTCTTTCCGCGTAAAAAGGTTTGCATAGACGTCTTTTGGGTCAGGACAAGGCGATGGAGGCGGTGGAGGGAAATAATTTGAAGAGGCTTTGTTGCATAATTTGCGCTATAACTCTATATTCAACAAGGGCTTAAGTGAAAACGCGTTTGCCGCGAGATTGCGTTATAACTTTTTTACTTGGCAACGCCATGCGTCTTTTATGCAACAAAGCCATTTGAAGAGGAAGCGCGACAGGATTGTATGCGTTGCCGAGACGCCCAGCGCGCTGCCAGATCTTCTGTCGCAATGTTTTGGGCTCTCTCCAGCGGGCCGGTGCCAGCCGCTTCGTTTGCGGAGATGTTCAGCAAAATAACAAATGGGGTTGGAGGATAGATGGCAATCCGGCGTTCAACATCTTGACCGGTACCGAGCTACGGTGCATATTTTTCGGCTGCGCCGGAAAGCTCTTAGCGTTCCGGCTCGAAAGAAGGCATCCTGCGGATGGGAGCGGCTAGCCCAGCCGGCGGCTGCCGGGGAAGAGCGTTTTGTCTGGAGGGAGATACGAAATGAAGGCGCTGAAAGGGAATGCGGTGTTCGCCCAATCCGGCGGGCCGACGACGGTCATAAACGCATCGATATGTGGGGCTCTCGAGGAGGCGATCAAATCGAAGGCTATCGGGAAGCTGTTTGGTGCCCGCAATGGTATACTGGGCGTCTTGACTGAGGAGCTGTTCGACCTTAGGAAGGAACGCCCCGAAGATCTACGCAAGCTCAAGATGGCGCCATCGGCCGCCTTGGGGAGCTGTCGTTACAAGGTGAAGAAGGACTCGGACTTCGAGCGCATCCTGGATGTCTTCAAGGCGCATGATATACGCTACTTCTTTTACGCCGGCGGCAACGACAGCATGGATACGGCGGATAAGGTTGCGAAGCTGGCCGCCAGTCGAAACTACGAGATGCGAGTCATGGGCATCCCAAAGACTATAGACAACGATCTCGCCTTCACGGATCATTGTCCAGGCTTCGGGTCGGTCGCCAAGTACCTTGCGACGATGATAATGGAGGCCGGGCGCGATACCGATGCGATGTACACGTCAGACACCGCCACGGTAGTCGAGACCATGGGCCGCAACGCCGGTTGGATAGCGGCGGCGACGGGGGTTGCCCGCAGGAGCGAGGAAGACGCGCCGCACCTTGTGTATGTGCCGGAGATACCGTTGTCGCTCGAAAGGTTGGCCAGGGACGTGCGCGAGGTCCACAAGAGACTGGGAAGATGTTTCGTGGTCGTCAGCGAGGGCTGTAAGGATGAGAAAGGCAACCTGCTGGCCGAGACCGGCGGCGCGTTCGCGACGGATGCCTTCGGCCACAGACAGCTCGGCGGCATAGCGGAAAAGCTCGGCGATTTCATTGAAAAGGAAGTCGGCATAAAGTGCCGCAGGAACAAGCCTGGCACCATCCAGCGCAACGGCATGCACTTCGCCAGCAGGACGGACGTCGAGGAAGCCTACATGTGCGGGAAGACCGCCGTCAGGCTGTCGCTCGAGGGAACCTCCGGCTTCATGGTTACGCTCGTACGCGAAAAGAACAAGCCGTACAAGTGCGGGACAGGGCTGGCCAAGCTGTCGGATGTGGCCAACGGCGAAAAGTATCTGCCGCGCGATTTCATGAACGAAGAGGGCAACCACATATCGAAGAAGATGCGCGAGTATGTCGTCCCGCTGATGAAAGGTGAGGCTAAGTTCGAGATGGGCGACGATGGGTTGCCGGTTTACGTGCGATTGAAAATGGTCCCCGTACAGAAAAAGTGCTCCGAATGGAAGCCGTGATAGCCGGCGAGGGAACTTCGAGACGCACGCCGAGGTGCGGCGGATGCACCCCTAACGCGCAGGAGGAGAGGCCAAGGCCTCCGAGGCGAGGCATGCGTGGAGACAGATCATCTGCGCATTCGATGCCGGGGAAGCGACGGTCAAGCTCGAACGATTTCTTCGGCGCTACTTAGGTCGCTCCGGATGATGGTGCCGGGTTTCAACAACTGCTCGAGAAGCCGGCGGGGATTGGTTATCTTGAGAGTCGCTACGGCGACTTCTCCCAAGTCCTCGCAGCGTTCGATCTTGGTCTCCGCTACGACGGCATCGAAAGTCGGCATCGAGGCCTTTTCTTGGATTTCGGGGAGCACCTTCACGCTGCTGCCCTTTTCCAAACTCGGCGAAGTTGCAGCCTCGATGTATAGGCCGTCCTTATCCTGCCTGCCGGCCCTCAAGAAGCCCCGTACGGATCCCACCCTGCCCGGAACCTCGAAGGCGGCGGGGACCGACAGCAGCAGAGTCCCGCCGGGTTCGGCGGATGAGCTTTCAAGCGGCCCCGCATCGGGGGCGGAGGCTTGGAGCAGCAACCCGCGGATGGAAAAGACCTCGATCGGATCGGGGTATCCCTTGACGGGGCAGCGCGGGAGCGCGACGGCGACGGCCTTGTCGCGAAACTCCTCCAGAGTAGCCTTCGTGACCAGCACCTGGCCGCGGCCGGCCAGGGACTCGACCCGCTGCGCCAGGTTGACCGCCTCCCCTATAACCGTGTACTCGACCATCTGTTCGGATCCGACGTTGCCGGCGACGAATTCCCCCGTGTTAAGACCTATCCCCATCCAGATAGGCTCCAGCCCTTCAGCCTGTGATCTCCAGTTGAAACAGTACAGGGCGTTCTGCATCTCGACGGCGGCCATCGTAGCCCGGTACGCGGCCTCCGGCGCGTCCACCAGCACCCCCCAAAACGCCATGATCGCATCGCCGCCGAACTTATCTATCGTTCCGCTGCGGTTGAATATAAGCGACTCCATAACCTTGAAGTAGCGGTTCAGCAGGTTTATAACCTCGGCTGGCGGTTTGCGCCTTGCCATCTTGCTGAAGCCTATTATGTCGGAGAAGAAAACCGTTCCGCGCTTCATCGTGCCGCCCGGCTCGGTGTGTATTTCGCCCTTGATCATCTTGTCCACCAGGTTAGGCGGGAAATAGCGCTGCATCCGGCTGCGTATCTGAGCCTCGCGAGCTGCTTGTTCGGCCAGCCTGGCGACCTTTAGCGAGACGGCGGCCTGGGCGGCGACGGCCGTGAAGAGGGCGAGATCGTCCGGGGTGAAGGCCTTTCTGGAGGATTTGGTGTCTAGATATATGACGCCCATGTCCTCGCCGCCGACTATCAGGGGTGAGCACATCACGGAACGTATCTGGAACTTGGCGATCGAAAGCGCCGCGGCGAACCTGTTGTCGGTGCCGGTATCCGAGACGAGAACCGCCTTGCGGGTGCGGCGCGCCTCCCTGATGACCGAGCCGGAGACGGCGATCTCCGACGCCTCTCCCGGTCTTGCCTCCCTGTTCCTGACTACCTGCGGCGTCAACATTTCCTCCCGACCGGGCTCGGCCAGCAATATGAAGCCGCGGTCGCTCTGCGGGAAGGTTTCGAATAGCCTGTCCATTATGGATTCTAGGAGTTTTCCGACGTGCAGGTCGGTCGCAAGAGCTTCGGAGAGTTTGACGAGCGTCTCCAGGCGTTGGCTTAGCTTGCGGACTAGATCCGCGGATGACAACGGATATTCGCCCGATGCCGCCTCGACTCCGGACATGACGCCCTTTTCGGCATCCATCGAGTAATTGACGGCTGCGGCGCCGGATGCTCCGGAATCGTCGGAGAAGGTCACCACCGACAAGCTCTGTTCGCCCAAGGGTATCGCCCCAGGCGGCGGGACGGCCAGGGAGCCGCGGGTCTCGGGGCGCCTAGGCGCCGCGGCGAATTCGATCGTTACCGAGCCTATCGCGACGCGATCTCCGTCCTTCAACACGACCGGCTCGGCCACGAGGTTTCCGTTGAGCAGCGAACCGTTGGCGCTCTTCAAGTCCTCGAAAACGTATCCCCGTGCCTCGGGATATATCCTGGCGTGGCGGCGCGAGGCCAGCGGATCGTTTATGACGATATCGCATTCCGGATGGCGGCCGATAAAAACCGGAAAAGTTCCCAACGCGTGTCGGCTGGTCAACCCGTCCGCGCCTCTGACTATAAGTTCGGGCATATTGCCGCACCTCCAGATAGGAATACGAGCTTCTTTAGTAACCAGTGCGCCACCGCTTGTCAAACTCCCGATCTAACGAACGTTCTGCACGGGGCCGAAGAGCCGAGGGCGGCGGATGCAGACATTCCCCAAAATGAAGAAGATCGGTTGGAGATGCGCGGAAGGGCGGCAGAGAGGACATAATTCCCCTTTTTCCAAAATTCGATGGTCTTTCTCGATTTCAGTTCAGGTCTCGATTATCGGCCGCATACAAGGCACAAGGGCGCGG